>JAGPDF010000142.1 GCA_018057705.1 Thermoanaerobaculia bacterium
GGCTCACCCACGGGTTTCTCGGGTTGCTCGCGGAGTAGAGGTAGAGCCGTCGCGAGAGCAGGTAGTCCTCAGTGCGAACGGTGAAGACCGTCGGCCGGTACGGCACCGAGCCGCCCTCGTGGACCTTGAGCGCCTTGGCTCCCGCGACGTAGGCGAGGCCGACGAAGCCGATGCTGCCGCGGCGCGCGGTGACGTCGGCGGCCAGCCTCTCGCTGTCCTCGTAGCGCTCGGCCGAGGCGGCGAGCGGCCGGTCGGCGAGGACCAGGCTCTTGAATGTGTCGTACGTGCCGGAGCGGTCGTCGCGCGCGAAGGTGGCGACCGGCCCAGCGGTGCCACCGACGGTGCTCCAGTCGGTGATCCGGCCGGTGAACAGGTCGCGAATCTGATCGATCGACAGCGCATCCACGGAATTTCCGGGATCGACGATCACCGCGACGCCGTCGAGCCCGAGGATGTGCTCGCAGGCCGGAGAGAGCATGTTGCCGAGGCTCGCGAGCGTCCGCGCCTCGTCGGTCTTGATCCGCCGCGACGCCATGCCAATCTCCGCGCCGCCGCTCGAGAGGGCCTCGAACGCCGTGCTCGACCCATGCGCCCGGATCTCGATCGCCGCCGCACCGTCCGGCAGCACCGCCTCGATCGTCATCTCGTCCGGCTTCCCGGCCCGCCGCTCGATCGAGCTCGCTCCGAGCTTGCGCAAGAACCCCTCGACCAGCGCCGGCGCGAGATCCTTGCCGATGGTGTTCGAACCGGAGAGAGAGAGCCGATGGGTGATCGTCGCCGGTCTGTCAGAAGAAGGAGTTGGCGTTTCGGCCGCGCTGGGCGCCGCCCCGCTCGTCCGCCCGCGCAACCGATCGAGGAGCTTCGCCCGGTCCTCCGCCGGCACGAAGCGCACGAACGCCAGGACCACCAGGCCCAGACCCACCAGGAACAACAAGAGCTTTCCGACCGCCGTCAGCTTCATCGACAGGACTCCTCGAGCGAGAGGCTTCAGCGAGAAGGCCGCGTTCTCCAGGCCCTCTCCGTTGCCAGTGTCACAGGAATCCGATTGGATGGCAGGCGTATGTCTTCTGCGTGACGCCGCCATGGCGACGGGGTGAACTCGACGGTCCATCCGTCTTCTCCGTCGGCTGCGAAGGCGGTTCGACGTTCGAGTGGAACGCCGCGGTGCCGTGAGCGGCGCGGCCGGTGCGCCGAGTTGGCGTCATGACGTCAAGACGCTACAATGGGCTCATGAGCGAACCCCGTCGCACGACGATCTATCTCGACGCCGACCTGCATCGGGCGCTGCGTCTGCGCGCGGCGGAGTCGGACGAGTCGGTCTCGGCCATGGTGAACGACGCTGTCCGCCAGGCGCTCGCCGAAGATGCCGCCGACCTCGAGGCGCTCCGCAAGCGCGCCCGAGAGCCGGCTCTCGACTTCGAGAGCGTCGTGCGCGATCTCGAACGGCGTGGCCGGCTATAGCCTCGAAATCCGGCGCTCGGCGGCGCGCGAGCTCGAGGGTATCGAGCCCCGAGATCGGCGCCTGAAGATCATCGAACGCATCCGCGCCCTGGCTCGCGAGCCCCACCCGCCCGGCACCCAGAAACTCGCCGGCAGCAAGAACGCCTACCGCATCCGCCATGGCGACTACCGTGTCCTCTACGAGATCCTCGAAGCCGAACGCCGGATCGTCGTCGTGAAGATCGGCCATCGGCGTGAGGTCTACCGCTGAGGCGACCGCAGCGCGGCATGAGCGCCCCGCGCTCCAGGTGGCGCTTCACGCCCCCGCGCCGCCCGAGCCCGCCGGGGGGGCGACCGCTCTTCCCGCGAAAGCCTCGTGCCCTCGCCAGGCCTCCTCCGCCAGACTTCGAGGTAGCGCCTCGCACCGCAGACCGTCTTGACGCTGCGGCCGAGCCGCAGGCGCGCCCCCCTCAGGGCGTCACGGCCGACCAGCGCTCGGTGTTCTCGGAGAGGTCGAAGCCGTCCCAGAACAGGACTTCGCGGTTCGAGAAGCAGAGCAGGCGGGCGTCCGGTCCACAGGTGCCGTAGACGTCGTAGGTCCACTCAATGTCGTAGGCGATGTTGGCCACGCCGTACATGGTCCCTTCCCCCAAGCTCGCGGAGCTCCAATTCAGGCAGGTCGTGTCCAGGCGACGAGTTCCGTCGCTGTAGGTCGAGGTGCGAAAGTAGAGCCCTGCGCCGAGATAGCGCCCCCGTTCGTCGACATGGAAGGTGTTGTCGTTGCCGTTCGCCAGGAGGTCGGCCTTGGAGTCGGCGACGCGAAAGCCGTCGACGCGGCGGATCGGGGTCCCTTCGAGGGTCATCCGGTCGCCGGCGTCGATCGTCGTGCTGGAGATCCAGGCGAAGAACGACTCCGGCGACGGCAGGTGGGCTGCGGCGGCGAGGTTCCGGCAGATGGCGTCGCCGGCGGCGAGCCCAACCTCGCCAGCCGCCTCGGGCCAGGCGCCGAGATCGCCGGCCCCGGAGGCCGAAGTCACGAAGGTGAGCGCCGCGGGGACCCAGGGGACGGGCGTCGCCTCGCTCGCCCCGGGCTCGAGGCAGAGGAGTCGCCGGGTGGAGTCGCACGAAGTGCTGTAGAGGCGCGTCCAGTCGCCGGTAGTGCGCGACGGGGAACCGGTTCGCCCGTCGAGCCCTTCCTCGCCGACAACCCAGCCGACACAGTGGTCGGAGGTGGCTTCCCCCGATGCGTTGGTTCCGGTCCAGTAGCCGAAGGCGTTCTCGGAGAGATCGCCGCCGTTTTCGTCGTAGCGGATCGGCTGGTAGATCTGCGGCTCCTCCCCGACGAGCTCGTCCACCGTGCCGGTGAAGCGGCCGATGCCGTCGTAGCGGTACCAGGGACCTGCCGGGACCGCCGTGCCGACGCAGCCGGTCGCTCTCTTCCCGGTCTGACCCTGGACATGGCAGTAGGCGTCGGTCGACGCCGTCGAGAGCCAGGCCCTGTAGGTATTGGCGTTGGGCAACCCGGCATTGCCGGCGAGCACCCGGCAGATGTTGTCCCCCGCCGCCAAGCCGAAGAGCCCGCCCGCCTCGAGCCAGGAGTTGAGGTTCCCGTCGCCGACCTCCGAGGTGACGAAGGCGCGCCGCTTCGCCGCCTCCGCGGGCCCGGTTGCGAGCAGCTGTAGTGCAACGAGGACCACGGCGACGGCGAGGCGAGCGACGAGCGTGCGTGAATGCGTCATGGTTCCCCCGCCCCTTAGCCGCCGTTGACAGGGAAATGGGGACAGGCGAAGAGGGAACAGCCGGGCTGGGGACAAACGAAGATCGGACCGGCGGGAAGGGGGCAACCCGGCAGCAGGCGCTTGGGGCGGGCCCGCCTGAGGAACGACCTCATCTTCGCCGGCGGCTTCGAGCTCGCCACGGCCTGGGCCTGGTAGCGGGTCGCGGCACCCAATCCGGCCGATCGATCGGAGGCTCGCTGTCGCTCACTGGAGCCCGTTTCCGTTCTGGATAGGGATGCGCTCCTCCCACACCACCCACGCCAGCCACACCAGCCACACCACCCACACCCCTCCCGGCACCCCGCCGCCGACGAAGCGCACTCTTCCCCCGACGAGCCTCAGGCCGGCCCGCGCCCATGGCGCGTGGGCCGCGCAGGTCGCCGTCCTTGCGGCCGTCCTGACCGCCGTCGTTGGCGGCGCTCTCTGGACCGCCCAGGCCGGGGCGCAGACGATCTCCACTCCGCCGCCGTACCTTCGCCGGCAGCTCACGCCGACGGGCGAAGCGCTCTCGAGCGTCAGCTTCCGCTGGCTGGTCGACCGGCGCGGCGAATGGATCGCCTTCGTCGGCGATGTCGAAAACGCCGGCCTCGAAGCTGTCTATGCGATGCGCCGCAACGGCTCGGAGCTCCATCGGCTGTCGCCCTACGCGCCGGTCGGGACGGTCGACCGTCTCGAGGCGACCGCCGACGGCCGCGGCGTCGTCTACTCCGGTGACCTCGAAACGGACGGGCTGGTGGAGGTCTGGAGCGCGCCGTTCTCCGGCACGCCGGCCTCCGCCGTCAAGCTGAACCTGCCGGTCACCGGTACCGGAATCCTCTACTCCTTCACCAGCCCGGCCACCGGGCGGGTCCTCTACTTCGCGGAAACCGCCGGCGGCAGCGGCATGTGGACGGTTCCGGAGACCGGGCCCGCCGCCGCGAGCGTGAAGGTCGATCCCGGACTCGAGCCCGGGGACGTGCCGACGGCGATGTACCTGTTCGGCCAGCCCGAGCGCGCCCTGCTCGTCTTTCACGACGCCTCGGCGGCGACCATGCGCATCTGGAGCGCTCCCGGAACGGGTCCGGCGGCCAACGGCATCTACCTCCTGGATGCGACTCCGGCCGGCTGCCAGACTCAGCCCGTGGCGGCGAGCGGTGTGAGCGGCGGGGGCGGCCGGATCGCCTGGACCCACCAATGCCCGACTGGCAACGGCCCGCAGCACAATCAGCTCTGGAGCGTGCCGCTCGCCGGCCCCGCGGCCGCCGCGGTCTCGCTCGGCGGCGCGTTCGCGAACGGCGGCGGCATCGCCTCCGTCAGCAACTCCCTCGACGGCGCCCGCATCGTCTTCATCGCCGACAAGGCCACGATCAACAAAGACGAGCTCTGGAGCGTCCCGTTCGCCGGCCCCGCCGGGTCGCTCGTCCGGCTGAGCGAGAGCGGTTCCTCCGAGACCGACGTGACGCAGTTCGAGATCTCGCCCGACAGCTCGCGCGTCGCCTACCTCTCCGATCCGACGGTGAACGAACGCTTCCTCGCCTGGTCGGTGCCGATCGCCGGGCCGTCATCGCAGACGCTGCCGTTGACGACGACCTCCTCCTCGGGACGCGACGTGACAACGGTGAAGTTCACTCCCGACGGCACCAGCGTCGTCTTCCGCGCCAACTTCGAAGAGGTCGATCGTTGGGACCTCTATCGCGTCCCCGCCGACGGCTCGGAGCCGGAGGAGCTGCTGACCAACGACGGCATGTTCGCCACCGGTCGATCGGCGGACACGCAGTACAGGCTCCATCCGGACGGCGCAAGGGTGGTCTACATCTACGACGAAGGCGCGCCGGGCGACAGCCGCGGCCTCGGCGAGCAGAAGCTCTTCGGCAGCTACTTCCAGGACGCCCGCCTCAACGAAGACCCGGTCGCCGGCGGCGAAGTCACCGACTTCGAGATCTTCCCCGACAGCGCCGGAACGATCTACCGCTCGGACCAGGACATCGACGGCCGCTTCCGCCTCTACGTCGCCGACACCCGCCTCTTCGGCGACGGTTTCGAAGACGGCACGACGAACGCCTGGCCGGACGTGCCCTGAGAGCCTGAACGACTGATAGCGAACCCGCCCTTAACGAGAAAACTGTGGGCCGAAGCGCGGCAGATCTGCTCCGCTGAAGAGGTGCCAGCCGGTTCGACCGATTCTTCGGGCTCGGCACGAGTGCGCTCACCTGACGGCGGGCGATCAGGAACTGGTCGTCGACCAGTGGCAGGTCGACTGGCGCTCGAAGCCGTCGGCGAAGAGGAAGTCCTCGCCCGGGACCAGGAATGCGCCGTCGACGTCGAGCTGGATGGAACCGCCAGCTTCGTTCTTGATGAGTCTCGCGACCAGGGCGATGCTGCCGTCCTCCTCGAGCGGGACGCCGGTCGATTCGAGACGAAACCAGTCTCCGAGGTTCGAAGTGTCGAGCGGGGCCGAATCGACGCTCGTTCGGCTGAAGCCGGTGCAATCGTTGCTCGCCAGGAAGACGAGCTTCATGAGCGCGGAACCGGTCCGCGCCTGCCCGGGCGGAAATCGGAGGTCGGCACCGAAGGCATAAACCTGGCCGGGAACGAAGTCGGTGATGCAGGCCGAGATGCCACGACCCTGCGTCGCGTTGGCGGCGTTGTTCGTCGC
>JAGPDF010000143.1 GCA_018057705.1 Thermoanaerobaculia bacterium
CGGTCACCGCGTTGATCTTGCCTGCGGCGATGCGCACCGCGAACGGATAGTCCACTTTGCGCTCGTCATCGTAGTGGGCGTCGAAGCGGATCCACATCGCTTCGGCCTGGTACATCGGCAGCATCACGCCGCCGTGCTCGATCCAGGTGGCGGGGAGGCGGGCGGCGAAGTCGTCGACGTGACGCAGCGGGAACTTCCCCAGGCCCGGGGGGAGCCCGTAGTCCTCGTCGTTGTCCGGGATGCGCAGCGTGCGCTGGAAGTCGATCGCGAGCGACGCGCTGGGGTGCACATCGGGAAACGAGAAGCAGAGCGCGTCGTTCTTCAGCTCGATCATGCGGAGTCTCCTTTGGAAAGCAGGTAGGGGGTCACCACTTGCCGTCCCGCACTTCGCGCACGACGCGCAGAATCGCGTGGTCCGGCATCTCCTTCAGGTTGCGGATGAGCTCGGCGAAAAGCTGCGGGCGCTTGCGGATGGCGTCCTGCAGGTCGGTCGAGACCTTGCCGGCGAGGGCGAGAAGGACGTCCTTGTCCTCGTCGAGCTCGCGCGCCAGGGCGGCGATCGTCTCCTCTCCGGGCGGCGGCTGCTCGCCGCGCTCGATCTTGCTCAGATAGGAGGGTTCGACGCCGGCGCGCTGGGCGACCTGACGGAGCGAAAACGCCTTGTCGTCGGCCCGTTTCGCTTCGCGTTGCTGCCGAATGTAGTCGCCGAAGGGGTTCATGTGTAGTAAAGACTACACAGTACACATACGAGTGTCAAGGGGCTTCTTCCTGGCGCGGCTCGAGACGGGGCGGTCCTCTCTCGGGGGCTTGAATGAGATCAGTCTCCTCCATCTGGAGATGGCCGCGAGGGGACACATAGCGGGGTTTGGCGGGGTCGCGGGATCGGCACCTCGGCTCGCCCGCAATGTGTCCCCGACCCCCTGAGCGCGGCGTTCGGGCGCATCACTCCGGGGAACTTCTATCGCCATCGCGAGGGGGTCTACCGCGACGAGGCGACGACTTCCGACCTGTTCTTCATCACCCTGGAGAAGTCGGAGCGCGAGTACTCGCCGTCGACGCTCTACAAGGACTACGCCATCTCGCCCGAGCTGGTGCATTGGGAGTCGCAGTCGACGACCTCGCAGGGGTGGGCGATGGGGCGACGGGGCAGCGGTACATCCACCATGCGAGGGATGGCGGGAACATTCTGCTGTTTGTGCGGCAGCGAAGGCTGGCGGAGTGGGGGACGGCGCCTTACACGTTGCTGGGGCCGGCGACGTATGTCTCCCACACGGGGGAGCGGCCGATTCAGTTTGTGTGGCGGTTGCAGCGGGCGATGCCGGCGGATTTCTTTCGGGGGGCGAGGGTGGCGGCGGGGTAGGGCGCCGCTAGAAACGGGGCGGTCTTCTCTCGGGGGCGCGAAAGAGATGAGGCGCTTGGGCTTCGGCGAGGGGACACATAGCGGGGTGGGGCGGGGTCGCGTAGCGCCGCGAGCGCTCGCCCGCAATGTGTCCCCTGGTGGCGGCGGGGTCGCGAGGGCACGGCAGCCGCTGGCCCGCGATGTGTCCCCAATGACGGGATGGGGTGCCTCTGGCGCGTCCCCGGCTCCTGACTCCGAGAGGGTCTAGGATATCGACTCAGGAGGCGGGCGATGGGTCAGGGAGAGGCGCTGGTGCGCGCGCGAATGCCGGAGCTCACGACGCTGTGCCGGCGTTTTGGAGTGCGTCGGCTCGAGCTCTTCGGTTCCGCCCTCCGCGCGGACTTCGATCCGGCGACGAGCGACCTCGATTTCCTCTTCGAGATCGAGCCGCCCGCAGGACTTGGCTACGCCGATGCCTATTTCGGCCTGCGCGAAGGCCTCGAGCAGTTGTTCGGAAGGGCCGTCGATCTGGTCTCGATCGGTGCGGTCAAGAATCCACACCTGCTGCAGGCCATCGAGCGGTCGAGGCGGCTCCTCTAGGCGGCCTGAGGCGCGGAAGCTGGTCTGGGATGCGCACGAGGCCGTTGCCAGGATCCAGGAGTTCACCGGCGCGAGGGGACACATAGCGGGGTTTGGCGGGGTCGCGGGAACGGCGCGTCGGCTTGCCCGCAATGTGTCCCCCACTCGCGGTGGGGTCACGGTGGCGGAACAGCTGCTCGCTCGCAATGTGTCCCCTACTGCTGGCGCGGGATGTCGGGGCGGGATTCCGTCCTTACCTGGGTATGAAGAGACCAGGGAGCGGAAGGCGGGTAGCTGATTCCGGGGAGGCGGCGGGCGATCGCGGAAAGGTAGAGCAGGCTCTGTCAGTCGGAGCCAGTGTCAACCCACAAACGTCAGCAAATGGCCGGTTTTGGTGTCCACCGAGTCGCGTCTGACCTAGAGGTCAGTAGAGCCCAAGTGGGCGGCGCAAAAAAGGCGCAACGTTGAGGTAGCGTTGATCGACTCTTCGAGGTTCAGAGGGATGGTACGCCCGTGACCGAAACCGAGCTGCCCGCTGTTGCCGGGGGGGCCTTCGAGGCCCTGAAGCGCACGAATGAACACGGGGCGGAGTATTGGAGTGCGAGGGATCTTCAGCCCCTCCTGGGCTACTCGCAGTGGCGCCGCTTCGAGCAGGCTGTTTCCAGGGCTATTGCGTCCTGCGAGCAGTCGGGGAATGCGGCAGAGAACCATTTTGCCGGCGCCGGCAAAATGGTTTCCCTGGGCTCTGCGAGCTCCAGGGAGGTCCCGGACTTTCACCTTTCCAGGTTCGCCTGTTACCTCATCGCCCAGAACGGCGATCCCAGAAAGCCGGAGATTGCCTTCGCGCAGAAGTATTTCGCCATTCAGACTCGCAGGCAGGAGGTCTCGGACCAGCTCGCCGCGGACCGGGAGCGGCTGGAGCTCAGAAAGCAGACCTCCGAGGAGTGGAAGTCGCTGTCCGGAGCCGCTCGCCAGGCTGGCGTCCAGAGCCCCATGTTCGGCGTCTTCCACGATGCTGGCTACAAGGGCCTGTATGGCGGATTCGGAAGCGAAGAGATCAAGCATCGGAAGGGGATTCCAGAGAAGGACAACCTGATGGACCGGATGAACGCTACGGAGCTTGCTGCCAATCAGTTCCGGATGACGCAGACGCGAGACAAGCTGGCCCGCGAGCATGTGTGCGGGGAGCAGCAGGCCATTCAGACTCACGAGCAGGTTGGCAAGGAGGTCCGGGAGGCTATCCGTCGCATCGGCGGTGACTTGCCGGAGCGAATCCCCCCAGCTGAGCACATCAAGACCGTCGAGAAGCGCTTGAAGGAGGCCACGCCGAAACTCGAGCTCGACGACCGTGATGCGATCGGTCTCCTCGGTGAGGCGAAGGACGAATCGGCGAAGGAGTAGGAATGCGAGGAGAATGTGTCCCCAAAGGCTTGCTGTGGGGCGCGACCAGTCCGTCATCTCGCGGCACCTGCGGAATCTGTTCCGGGGGGTGAACTGCCGGTAGCGGGCCATATGCAAAAAGTGCATCTTGCTTCCTCGGACCGGCCCACGGCCTTCTACAGTCTGGAAGTCATCATCTCCGTCGGCTATCGCGTCAAATCGCAGCGCGGAACCCAGTTTCGGATCTGGGCGACCCAGGTGCTGCGCGACCATCTGGTTCGGGGCTACACGGTCAACCCGTTGCGGCTGGACCAACTCAGCCAGGCCGTCCGGCTGATCGCCAGTGTGGCCGATCGGCCGGACCTATCGAGCTCGTTGTGATTTCGCAATATGTTTCAATTGGTGATACATTGCGCGAAAATGCTGCGCTAAGTCGATGGCCAACTTTCGCTCCCTGTCCGAACTCTTCGATGCGGCCGAACAGGCCGGCAGGCTGAACCTGCGCACTCGCGAGATTTATGACGACTTGCCCGGCGTGAGCGCCGAGGCACTGCGCCAGGCGCTGTACCGGCAGCAGAAGAAGGGTCGCGTCGTCCGTCTGTCGCGCGGGTCGGACCACTGGCTCATCGTGCCCCTGCAATACGCCAAGGCTGGGGCGCCGCCGCTCGAAGTCTGGCTCGATCGCTATCTCCGCAAAACGCTGGGCATTCCGTACTACGTCACACTGCTCAGCGCGGCCGAGAGCTACGGCGCTTCGCCGTACGCGGTCATGGTGACGCAGGTGATGGTGGCGGAGCGCCGGCGGCCGATCACCGTCGGACGGCACGAAGTGGTGTTCTTGACGCGCGCGCGCGTCGAAGAGATGCCGACCCGATGGCACGAGACGCCGCAGGGGCGATTTCGCGTGGCCACGCCGGAGCTGACCGCACTCGAGCTCGTGGAACGGGCGACCCTGGTCGGCGGCATGGCGCGTGTTCGGGAGGTGCTGCAGGCGCTCTGGCGGTCCTGCACCGCTCGAGGACTCAGGGAGGCCTTGGAGGCCTTGCAAGACATCCCGACGGCGCAGCGCCTGGGAGCGTTGCTGGCGCTCGACGGGGAGCGCGTCCTCGCTCTCCGCGTCGCAGCCTGGCTGCGCGTCAGACCGCATCGCCGGGTGGCGCTGGAGCGGCAACCGTCGCCGCGTGAAGCGTCGCAGGTCGACGCCGAGTTCAAGGTGCGGTTGCCGGCCCATTTTCGAGGAGCCAACACTTGATCCAGCAGAGTCACCTCACGGCCTGGCAGGTCCACGCGCCGTGGCCCAAGCGCAGCCAGATCGAGCAGGATCTGAGGCTCTCCCGGGGTGTGGCCGCCATTTTCGGGGATGCCGTTCTGAGCGACTGCCTCGCGATGCGCGGCGGCACGGTGCTGCACAAGGCGCATCTCGCACCGGCAGCGCGCTATTCCGAGGACATCGACCCGGTGTTGGTCAAGGCGCTGGACACCCGGGAACTGGACCGGCGCCTCCGAAGCGTCTTGACGCCCGTTCTGGGGAAACCGGTCGACTCGCCGTTTCGCTCCGCCGGACTGGCGCTCCGCAACGCCTGGAAGCCGTCGAAGATCTTGCGGACCGAATTCCGCTTCGTCCCGCTGGACCTGGCGCGCGAAGAGACCATCAAGGTCGAAGTCAATCTCGAGGAAAGCACTCCTCTGCTTCCATTGGTGCGGGTTGAGATCGACTCTCTGGACGAGGACGGCGAGCTCGTTCGGGCCGCAGCCGTTTCCTACGACATCAACGAGATGCTCGGCACGAAGACCCGGGCGCTGCTGCAGCGCGAGCAGGGGCGCGACCTGTTCGACCTCGTTCACGCCTGGCGGCTGAGCGAAGCGGGTGCAACGCCCTTTCGCGTGGACGGCGCCAAGGCGATGGAGGCACTCGCCTGGTACCTGGCGAAGGAGAACCAGAGCATGGGAAAGAGGGAGGCCAACGCGAAACTCGACCAGCACTTGCGCAATCCGGCTTTCCGGCGTGACATGGACACGCTCCTGCGGCAGGAACTGGGCCGGTTCGACGTCGACGATGCGGCAGCGCTGGTGCGGACGGCCTACTTCGAGCATCTCGAACCTTAGCGGGACGTATGCGTTCCATCCGCTTGCCGAGGGCGGTTGCGCGGTGGCTGCGCTAGAGACGCGGCGGCCTTCTCCCGGTGGCTCGAATGAGATCAGGGGCCTCAGCGCAGCGAGGGGACACATAGCGGGTTGGGGCGGGGTCGCGAAGTCGCTCCGTTCGTTCGCCCGCAATGTGTCCCCAAGGGCGAGCAAGGGCTCGCCAATGAACTTTCATCGAGTCGCCAGATTCCGAGGCTGAATTCAGTCTTTCCTGGACATGAAGAGTCCGGGAAGAGGGAGGCAGGAGGCCGATGCGAAGAGGGCGGCGGGCGTTCGCGGGAAGGGAACGCGGACGGAGGCAGCCGTCGATATCCCGAACCGGGGCGAGGTGGTGCTCTTCGGGGCGCCCGATGGGTCGGTCCGGCTGGATGTTCGGCTCGAGCAGGAGACGGTCTGGCTC
>JAGPDF010000144.1 GCA_018057705.1 Thermoanaerobaculia bacterium
GACCTCGAGCGTTTCGACGTGCCCCCCGGCGCCGTCGAAGACCTCGAACACGAAGGTACTCGAATCTCCCGCCGCCGCGGCGCTCATGAGGACCACCGGCCGGCCGTCGGAGCTGACGGCCAGGCCCGTCACGTCGCGCAGAAAGCCATGGTCCGGCGCGCTCGCGCGGCCGTCACCCGAGAATCCCGGGTCGGGATCGCCGTCCGGAAGAAGGCGAAAGAGGATCGCCACATGGTCGAGTCGCGCCGCGATGACGATCCTCCCCGCGGCGTCCACGACAAGATCCCCCAGGAGGAGCTCGTTGCCGCTCTCCGGGCCGATCCCGGCCCAGCCGGCGTGCGACCCGAAGGTCGGGTCGAGCGCGCACGAGGGATAGAGGTACCGGGCGACGAATAGCTGGTCCGACGGGAGAGAGCGGGCGAGGACGACGAGCCGGCCCGCGCCGTCGAACGCCAGGTCGAAGCCGTCGTGGCCGGTGCCCCCGGGCAGGCTGACTGCGCAGGCGCTCCCCTGGGTCGAGTCGCCGACCGCCCGCCAGGTGAGGATCCGGACCGTGTCGAAGTCGCGCCCGTTGGCGAGGTAGACCAACCGGCCGTCGGGGGCGACGACGAGGCCGGCGAGGTTCAGGGAGAGATTCGGGTCGGTGTAGATCCGCAGGCCGTCGGACCAGAAGGAGGGGTCGTTCGAGCCCTGGACGACGGCGGCGGCAGAATCCGCACCGCTGAGGAGGAGGAGCAGCGCAGGAAGCAGGGCGAGGCGCAGGCGGCGAGCGGACATCGGAATCCTCCGGACGGGTGGTCGATCCCCAGAACGATGGAATCCGCAGAGCGGGGCCAGGAGGGAGCCGTCAGGGCAAATGGCTCGGGACGACAGACAGCAGACTTCGGGTGCACCCCGATTCGATCAGGCCGACCTCCACCAGACCTCTTCGAGGGCCGGTTCGTGCCGCGGAACCGGGAGGATGCCGAGCCGCAGGAGCTCCGCCGCCGCGGCCTCCGCGGCGCGCGGCAGCGCCGCACGGACCTCGGGCGAGAGCTCGGTGCCGAGCTCGATCTGCTTCGGCACGATGCCGATGAGCAGAACCTCGCGCGGTGCTTCGCCGAAGAACTCGGCGGTGAGCAGCGCCTCCCGGAGGCCCGGATCGTGGGGGGAGAGACGGGGATTCAAAAGGGGGGCGGCGAGGATCTCGCTGCGCGTCAAGCACCGGACGGTGCCCGGCGGCGACTGCACACGGAGCGCGTCGAAGACGATCAACGCGTCGTAGCCGCCGATTTGGTGGGCGAGTTCAGGGCCGGGGGTGCCGATGTCGAGCAGTTCGACGTCGTCGGGCAGCTCGTAGAGTGACGCGAAGGTGGCGAGGGCCGAGGGACCCACGCCGTCGTCGCGCATCAGGATGCAGCCCATCCCCAGCACCAGGGTGCGCACGGTGGCGCTCCCCTCCTCGTCCGCCCCCGACAACCTCAACCTCCGAGCACCTTGACCGTCGCCGTCTCGTTGCCCTCGGGATCGAAGGCGTGGATGGCGCAGGCCAGGCAGGGATCGAAGGAATGGATGGTGCGCACGACCTCGAGCGGACGCTCGCTGTCGGCGATCGGATTGCCGACCAGCGAGGCCTCGTACGGTCCCAGCTGGCCCTGCGAGTCGCGCGGCCCGGCGTTCCAGGTCGAGGGCACGACCGCCTGGTAGTTGGCGATCCGGCCGTCGCGGATCACCACCCAGTGCGAGAGCGTGCCGCGCGGCGCCTCGTGGAAGCCGAATCCCTTCACCTCGCCCTTGGGGAACTCGGGCTTGTTCCAGATGGTGAGGTCGCCCTTGGCGATGTTGCCGACCAGCAGGCCCCAGTGTTTGAGGGAGAGCTCGGCGAGCACCGCGCAACGGATGGCGCGGGCGAGATGACGACCGAGCGTCGAGTGCAGCGCCGCGAGCGGAATCTGGACCTTGGCGATCGACGAGGCGAGGGCGACCGACTCGTTGACCTTCTTGGTGATGAGCTCGTGACCCGAGGCATAGCCCATCAGGATCTGGGCGAGCGGCCCGACCTGCATCGCCTTGCCTTCGAAGCGCGGCGCCTTCACCCAGGAGTACTTGCCGTCGTCCTGGAAGTCGGTGTACTCCGGCTTGGGCATCTCCTCGTCCCAGGGGTGCTTCTGCCAGTCGCCTTCGTACCAGGCGTGGGCGACCGACTCTTCGACCTTGGCCTGGAAGAGCGGGTCGTCGAAGCGTTCGATCGGCCGGAAGGACTTGAGGTCGCCGCCCATGATGACGCCGCCCGGGAGGTCGAACTCGGTGCCCTTGCTGTCGAGCGGCAGGTCGGGCACGGCCATGTAGTTGGTCACCCCGGCGCCGTAGCCCAGCCACTCGGGATACATCGAACCGATGGCGATGACGTCCGGAAGGTAGACCTGATCGATGAAGGTCTTGACCTCCTCGAGTGTGTCCTTGATGAAGTAGAGCTTCTCCATGTTGAGCGTCGCGTCGTTGTCGAGGTTGATCGCGTTCGCGACGCCGCCGACGGCGAGATTCTGGATGTTCGGCGTCTTGCTGCCGAGGATGGCGACGACCTTGTTCGCCTTGCGCTGGTAGTCGAGCGCCTGCAGGTAGTGCGAGACGGCGAGGAGGTTGACCTCCGGCGGCAGGTGCATCGCCGGGTGCCCCCAGTAGCCGTTGGTGAAGATGCCGAGCTGGCCCGAGGCGATGAGCCCTTCGAGCTTCGCCTTGACCGCCGCGAGCTCGCGGGTGCTGTTGTGCGGCCAGGGCGAGAGCGACTCGGCGAGCGCCGAGGCCTTCGCCGGGTCGGCCTTGAGCGCCGAAGTGACGTCCACCCAGTCGAGCGCCGACAGGTGGTAGAAGTGGACGATGTGATCGTGCAGCGCATGGGCGCAGAGGATGAGGTTGCGGATGTACTGCGCGTTCATCGGAATCTCGAGGCCGATGGCGTTCTCCACCGCGCGCACCGAAGTGATGGCGTGGACGGTGGTGCAGACGCCGCAGATCCTCTGGGCGAAGAGCCAGGCCTCGCGCGGATCGCGCCCCTCGAGGATGAGCTCGATGCCGCGGAACATCTGGCCGGAAGACCAGGACTTGGTGACCCTGCCGCCGTCCACCTCGACGTCGATGCGCAGGTGTCCTTCGATACGCGTGATCGGGTCGACAACGATGCGCTTGGACATGATCTGGAGGCTCCTAGGATCGGCGGGTCGCGGCGGCAGTGCGGCCACCGAGGATGGGGAAGGTCTTGACGGCCCAGAGGTAGATCGCGAGCTCCGCGGCGACGAAGCCGAGAGTGATCAGGAGCTCGGGTATCGCCGGGAAGTAGCTGTAGTGCTCGCCCGGGTTGAACGCGACGAGATAGGTGTTGAGGCGAAAGCCCGTGCCCGCGAGGATGAGCAGGATCCCCGCCCGCACCTGCCAGACCGGATCGGCGCGCCGCGTGGCGGACATCAGAATGGCGGCGGCGGCCAGATGCATCGCGAGCTCGGCGACGAAGACCGCGCCCAGGGTCGAGGCAAGGAGGCCGAGCTCACCGGAGAGCGCCACGTCGCCGAGACGGAAGGCGACGAAGAAGAGCGCCACCCACTTCGCCACGTTGGCGAGCCGGCCGAGCATCTCGGTCTCGCGCGGCCGACCGAACGCTTTGGCGGCGAAGGAGGCTTCGCAGACCACGATGCCGTAGCCCAGGATCAGGCAGGAGAGGATGAAGAGGAACGGCAGCCAGGGCGTGAACCAGAGCGCGTGGAGGCGCGGGCCGGCAAGCAGCATCATCGTGCCGAGAGAGGACTGGTGCATGGTCGGCAGCAGGATGCCGAGGGCGATGATCCAGACGCCGCCCTTGTGAATGAAACGATTGGCCTTGGTCGCGAACGCCGCGACGCGCGGTTTGGGGCTCTTCTCGAGCTTCTCCCACAGGGCCGGCGAGAGCTCGGCGAGCAGGACGAAGTTGTAGAGCATCACGCAGATCGCGACTTCGAGCTGCGGCGAGTGGCTCCACTGCCAGAAGTAGATCGGAATCTTCCACAGGTCCCAGTAGCGCCCGAGGTCGACTGTCACGGCCAGCACCGCCAGGCCGTAGCCCAGGAGGCTCGTCAGGACCGCTGGCCGGACCAGTGGGTGGTACTCCCCCTTGTTGAGGATGAAGACCAGCAACGCCACGGCATAGCCGCCACACCCGAGCGCGGTTCCCACCACGACGTCGAAGGCGATCCAGATCCCCCAGGGATAGCCGTTGGACAGATTGGTCACCGCGCCGATGCCGAAGAGGAAGCGCCAGATGGCGACCGCGACGCCGATGCCGGCGACGACGAGCAGCCAGCGGAACGGCCGGGTGAAGAGCGGTGCCTGGACCGGGCTGTGGAACGGTTCGTGGACCGAAGCGTGCGCGTTCACTGGCGGCCTCCCTGGTTGGCGGAGTCGTCCGGTCCGGCTGCGTTCTTGTTGGCGCGGCGGTTGCGGAGCATCACGCCGGCGAGCACGGCGTAGGCCGCGACCGGTGCGACGAAGCCTTTGTAGAGCCCTTCCTGGATCGAGTAGGCGGTGCGCGGAACGCCTTCGTTCGCGAGCTTGGGCAGGCCCAGCTTTTCGAACGGCACGTGCGAGAGGTAGAGCACCTGGGTTCCGCCGCCCTCGAACTCGCCGTAGACGCGGTCTTCGAAGTACTTGCCGGGCTCTTCGGCGATACGGCGCTTGGCCTCGAGCAGGAGCTCGTCGCGCTTGCCGTAGATCACCGCTTCGCGCGGGCAGACCTCGCAGCAGGCCGGGCCGTGACCCTTCGGGTAGCGGGTGAAGCCGTCCTGCTCGGCGAGCGCGGCGCCCTCGACCCGGTGGCGGCAGAGCTCGCACTTGACGATCTTGGGCAGCGCCTTGTCGAACTCGAACTTCGGCACGTTGAACGGGCAGGCCATCTGGCAGTAGCGGCAGCCGACGCAGTAGAACGGATCCCACTCGACGACCCCGGTGACCGGGTTCTTGTGGAAGGCGTGCAGCATGCAGGCGGCGGCGCAGGCCGGATCGACGCAGTGCATGCACTGCGCTTTCATGTAGGAGAGCCGGTCGCCCTCCTTGTAGAGCTTGATGATGTTCTTGGTGCAGCCGTTCAAGTCCTCCGGCGCATGCCAGAGTCCTTCGGCTCCGGTGTCGGGCTCGAGGTCGTTGGCTTCCCGGCAGGCGACGACACAGGCCTTGCAGCCGATGCAGACGGTGGTGTCGTACAGCATGCCCATCGCCTCGGGCGGCGCTTCGATCTTCCGCGCGGCGGCTGCCGGCGCCGCACCGGTGGCGGCGACGGCCGAGCCGGCCGCCAGAACCTTCAGGAGACTCCGTCGATTAGTGGTGGTCGCCATGGTCGGCCTCGTCAGTTCTTCGACTTGGTTTCGTCTTCGCCCAGCTTCTTGGCGGCCATCCAGGCCGCTCCGACGACCGCGCCACCCACCAGGCCCGCGACGCCGGTAGCGACCGGGCTCACTTTGCCCTGCTCGGCGTGGATCGGCGGATAGGTGTCCGGCGGCGTCGGCCGGTCGATCGGCACCGTGTCGTGCAGCGGCACGCGGAAGGCGAGCGCCTGTTCGGTGCAGCCGAAGCAGGGGTGTCCCAATCCGATCGGCCAGGCTCCGACGACCTCGTTGAAGTGATTGACCGAGCAGTTGGCGTGCGTCGCCGGTCCCTTGCAGCCGAGGCGGTAGAGGCACCAGCCCTCGCGGTGCCCGGCGTCGCCGTACTCG
>JAGPDF010000145.1 GCA_018057705.1 Thermoanaerobaculia bacterium
GGGATGTCGTAGTCGAACTCGCACCAGGTGAAGGCGCCGGGGGCGTAAAGGAACTTCAGGCGCGGATCCGAGCGCAGCCCGCGCACGATGAGCACCTGGCGGAAGAGCTCGCGCGCCTGCTGCCAGAAGCAGGCATTCCAGATCGGCAGCTGGTCGTCGTTCTCGTACCCGGTTCCGACCACGGCAACGCCGCAGAGTGTCTTCACCCACTGCGGTGCCCAGTCGTCGCCGCTCACCCAGAGGCGGAGCCAGATCGGGTCGCTACCGGCGAGCTGCGTGTTCCAGGACGGGAAGGTCATGCCGTAGACCGCATCGCTCGTCGTCTGCGAGAACGACCCTTGTGTCGGCTGCAGCTGCCGCCAGGTGAAGTCGGCGACCCGGACGTTCACGTTGAAGCCCGCCGCCGCCTCTTCGGAGAAGAAGCCCGAGTTGGGCGTCGGTGTCACCCACACCGGCAGGCTCCAGTCGTCGCCGGCGACGTCGGTGACAGTGCTTTCCGGAACCGCCCCGGCCTGCGCTTCGAAAAGAAGCAAAAGCGCACACAATGGAAAAAAGACGACGGGTCGGGTGCGAGGCACTCGGGCATCCTACGACCGCCCTAGCGCCGACGATGTGGCCGACTTCACCGTGCCGCTGCAGCCGTACAATGCCTGCATGCGTGCCACTCGGTTTCACAGCAAGGGCGGTCCCGAGGTCTTGCAGCTCGATGAGATTCCGACTCCCGTTCCGGATGCGGGAGAAGTTCGCATCGCGTTGCGCTTCGCCGGGGTGAACTTCATCGACACCTACTTCCGAAGCGGGCTCTACGATGCGGGGCCGTTGCCGGCGCGCGTCGGCAAGGAGGGCTCGGGGGTGGTGACCGCCGTCGGCGATGGAGTCGAGTCGCCCCGGGTCGGCGACCGGGTCGCCTTCTGGGATGCCACCGGAAGCTACGCCGACGAGGTCCTGCTGCCGGCGGCGCGGGCGCTGGCGCTGCCCGAGGCGCTTTCGTTCGAGCTCGGGGCGGCGCTGCCGCTGCAGGGGATGACGGCGCACTATCTGGTGCACGGCATTCGGCCGGTGGTTTCCGGCGATACGGTGCTGGTTCACGCTGCAGCGGGCGGTGTGGGGCTCCTCGCTTGCCAGCTCGCCAAGCGCGCCGGGGCGCGCATCTTCGGCACCTGCTCGACGCCGGAGAAGGCTGCGCTCGCGCGCGCTGCCGGGTGCGACGAAGTGATCCTCTACACCGAGACGAGCTTCGCCGACGCGGTGCTCGCGGGAACCTCGGGCAAGGGTGTGGACCTGACGATCGACGGCGTCGGGCAAACGACCTTTCTCGACAGTGTGCGGGCGACGCGCGTGCGAGGGACCGTGATCGTCTTCGGCCAGTCGAGCGGGATGATTGCGCCGTTCTCGCCCCGCCCGGTCCTCGGCAGCCGGACGCTCGTTTCGGCCTCACTCTTCGACTACGCCCGCACCCCCGAGGAGCTCGCCCTGCGCAGCCGCTTCGTCTTCGATCTCGCCGCCACTGGCTCCCTCGACGTCCGCATCGACAGCACCTTCCCCTTAGCCTCCGCCGCCGACGCTCACCGCCGCCTCGAGAGCCGGGCGACTACGGGGAAGCTGCTGATCGAGATCGGCTGAGACCGAACCGAGGCCGCTTCGACTCCGGCTGGCGCGGGCTGTTCCACTCGGACGCCTCCGCTGTCTCACCCCCAAGATGCACTTACAGGAGGTTTGACGATGGATCCAATCCGGCAGCGATGCCGCGCCGTCTCGCTCTTCACCCCGCTCGCGCTCGCGGGAGTAATGGCCGCGATGGCCGCAGAAGGCCCGTCCGGCCCGCTGAGCCTCGACGCCCGTGTGCGCTGCCAGGAGACCATCGAGCAGGTTTACTGGAAGCACCGCTCCCCCAATCCCGAGACCTCGTTCGCGCAAGCCGTGCCGCAAGACCTGCTACGGCATCGAGCCCAGGATGTCGTCCTGAAGTCCGCCGCGCTGCGCGAGCTCTGGCAGGTGACGGTTTCGCCGCGGCAGGTGCAGGCGGAGCTCGATCGCATGGCCGCCCACTCGCAGTCGCCGGCGCGCCTGCGCGAGCTCTTCGCCGCGCTCGAAGACGATCCGACTCTCGCCGCCGAATGCCTCGCCCGGCCAGCGCTGGTCGATCGGCTCCTGCGCGCCGAGTATGCCCGTGACGCGCAGCTGCTGGGATCGAGTACGACCGGACAGGCGAAGCGCCCGTTTGAGACCTGGTGGGCCGAGGCTCGCTGGCAGCTGGCGCCGGACCCGGGTGCAGCGGACTTCGCCTACCGGCTCCCGATCATCGCCGACACCGCCGGCACCGCCTGCACGGACGACAGCTGGACGCCGACGCTGCAGCTTCTCGACCCGCGCTACTGGCACACGGCGGTGTGGACCGGCAGCGAGATGATCGTCTTCGGCGGCATGAGCAACGTGGGAACTACCTATGGCGACGGCAGCCGCTACGATCCGGCCACCGACACCTGGCAACTCCTGCCGACCTCGGGTGCTCCCGCAGCGAGGCAATCGCACGTCGCGGTCTGGACCGGCACGGAGATGGTGGTCTGGGGCGGCCGGGCCGACGCCACAGGCGGGCGCTACAACCCGGCGACGAACAGCTGGTCGCCGACGGCGCTCGCCGGCGCTCCGCAGCCGCGCGTCAATGCCAGCGTCGTCTGGACCGGAACCGAGATGATCCTCTGGGGCGGCGAGGGCGATGCGGGCCTCCTGAACAGCGGCGGCCGCTACGATCCGGCGACGAACAGCTGGACCTCCACGGCCACCGCACCGCTCACCCCGCGGGCCTATCACTCGGCTGTCTGGACGGGCACCGAGATGATCCTCTGGAACGGCTACAACGTCCACCTGGGCGAGCTCTACGGCGACGGTGCGCGCTACAACCCGGCGACCGACTCGTGGGCGCCGGTCGCCGGCGCCGGCGCCCCCAACGCGCGGACCTACCACACGGCGGTCTGGACGGGGACCGAGATGATCGTCTGGGGTGGCGCGAACCCACCGGCCTACGACGGCAGCGGCGGCCGCTACAACCCGGCGACGAACTCCTGGGCACCCACCAGCCCCGTCGAAGCCCCGTCGTACCGGGTATTCCACGCCGCGGTGTGGACCGGCAGCGAGATGATCGTCCAGGGCGGCAGCTTCGGTGTCGTCGCGGGCGGCCGCTACGATCCGGCGACCGATACCTGGACGCCCACCCAACCGGTGAACTCGGCCAACAACGGCCAGGGCATCACTGCGGTCTGGACGGGCACGGAGATGATCGTCTGGGGCGGCCTCGACGACGACGGGCTTTTTCACTTCGACGGCGGCCGCTACAACCCGGAGCTCGACCTCTGGCACCCGACCGGCACCATGAACGTCCCCGCCGCGCGCGGCCTGCATGCCGCGGCCTGGACCGGCAGCGAGATGATCATCTGGGGCGGCAGCGGCTGGGGAGGGAGCCTTGCCCCCGGTGCGAGCTACGATCCGGCGACCGACAGCTGGCGAGCCATCAGCACGGTTGGCGCTCACATCGGATCCGAGAAAGCCTTGTGGACCGGTTCCGAAGCCCTCTTCTGGGGTGGCGCTCCGGGCGGTGGACGCTACAACCCGACGACCGACAGCTGGGGCCTCATCAGCGAGACGAATGCCCCGGCGAGCGGCATCGGATACTCCCTCGTCTGGACCGGCAGCGAAATGATCGTCTTCGGCGGCATCGGCACCGACACCGTCGCCAAGCGCTACCGGCCGGCGACCGACAGCTGGAGTGATGCCACCACTGTCGACGCCCCCGGCGCTCGCGACCACCACGCAGCGGTGTGGACCGGCACGGAGATGATCATCTGGGGCGGTTTCATCAACGACGGGATCACTCCTACCGGCGGACGGTACAACCCGGTGACGGACACCTGGACCCCGACGAATGTCGCCGATTCCCCGATCACCCGAATGTCGCCGGTCGGGGTCTGGACGGGCAGCGAGATGCTCGTCTGGGGCGGCAACGAGTGGCTCTTCCTGGGCGACCTGGGAGATGGTGCGCGCTACAACCCGGCGACCGACAGCTGGACTCCCATGAACCTCCTGGGCGCACCAACGCCCCGCATTACTCAGGGCGTCTGGACCGGCAGCGAGCTTCTGCTCTGGGGCGGCACCTTCGATCGCACAGGAGGGCGCTACGACCCCGCGACCGACGCCTGGCAACCGACGACGCTCGCAGGTGTGCCCGATTCCCGTATCGGCGGACGCTGGTCGACGGTCTGGACCGGTACGGAGATGATCATCTGGGGCGGCATCATCGAGACCCAGAGGGGCGCACGCTACTGCGCCGCTTCGCTGACCGGCATCTTCATCGATGGCTTCGCGAGCGGCAACACCTCGGCCTGGTCGGCCGTGCTGCCCTGACCGCGGCGCCGGCCGCTCTCCCGGCGAGGGTCGCGCTCGCATCGCCCCGGCGCACGGCCGGCGGACCGAATATGCTCGGCTGGGCGAGCAGCGAAACTTTCCGCTTGCCGGTCCGAAGTACCGGGTAGACCGCCACCGCTTTGCCCTCCAGGAGCGAACCGACCATGCGCCGAGCCGCACCGACTCTTTTCGCCCTCGCACTCTTCCTCGCTGGCGCCGCACCCCACGCGGCCAGCGCAGCCAGCGCGGCCGCTCCGCTCCTGCTGCGGACGTCGACCGTCTCCGCGACGGCGGTGGTCTTCGCCTACGCCGACGACCTGTGGATCGTCGGGCGCGAGGGGGGCGCGGCGCGGCGGCTGACGACCGGGGTCGGCATCGAGTCGCATCCGCTCTTCTCGCCCGATGGCCGGACGGTCGCCTTCACCGGCGAGTACGACGGCAACACCGACATCTACATCGTCCCGGCGGTGGGCGGCGAGCCGCGCCGTCTGACCTGGCATCCGGGGGACGATCAGCTCCTCGCCTGGTCGGCCGACGGCGCGCAGGTGCTCTTTCTCTCCGCGCGCGCGAGCGGCACGGACGACGCCCATCTCTTCTCCGTCCCCGCCGCCGGCGGGTGGCCGGAGCGACTGCCGCTGCCTTCGGTCTGGATGGCCTCGCCTTCGCCCGATGGCAAGCGCCTCGCTTACGTGCCGCACGGGCAGTGGCAGAGCGCCTGGAAGCGCTACCGTGGCGGCCAGACGACGCCGATCTGGCTGGTCGACCTCGCGACACTCGCGGTGGAGAAGATCCCGCGCGCCAACTCGAACGACGCCTGGCCGATGTGGGCGGGCGGCGCGATCTACTTCCTCTCCGACCGCGACGGGTCGGTGGCGCTCTATCGCTACGACACGGCCGACCGCAAGGTGACGCGCGCATTCGCCAACGACGGGCTCGACTTGAAGTCGGCCTCCGCCGGACCGGGCGCGATCGCGGTCGAGCGCTTCGGCGAGATCGGGCTTTACGACATCGCGCAGGGCAAAGTGAAGTGGCTCGACATCCAGGTCGAGGGCGACCTGCCCGGCGTGCGGCCGCGCTGGGCCGACGTCGCGAAGAAGATCACCGCCGCCGGCATCTCTCCCGGCGGCAAGCGCGCCGTCTTCGCCGCCCGTGGCGACATCTTCACCGTGCCAGCCGAGAAGGGCGACATCCGCAACCTGACCCACTCCTCGTCGGCTGCCGACCGCGATCCGTCCTGGTCCCCGGACGGCAAG
>JAGPDF010000146.1 GCA_018057705.1 Thermoanaerobaculia bacterium
GCGCTCGACCTCGGCGCCTACGAGCTCGCCGATCCCGCAGCGACGATATTCCTCGACGGCTTCGAAACCGGCACCACCGCCGCCTGGTCCGTCGCCGTCCCCTGAAGAGATCGGTGACAGTTACCGGTTTTCAGCGAAATCGGTAGCTGTCACCGATTTTCGCCGCCAGAGCGCGTCGAGGCTCCAGGCGCCTGCTCCCGCGGCGGATAGGTAGAGGAAGAGGAAGCAGTAGAGCACTGCCGGAACGCCGCCGTTCACGGTCGGCCAGAAGCCCTGCGGGGCGTGGAACTGGAAGTAGGCGACGGCCATCTCGCCGGAGAGGACGAATGCCGTCGGACGGGTAAAGAGCCCGACGACGATCAGCCCGCCGCCGATCACCTCGAGCACCGCGCCGATCCAGATCTGCGAGGGAAAGAGC
This sequence comes from Thermoanaerobaculia bacterium, assembly GCA_018057705.1. Lineage (NCBI taxonomy): Bacteria > Pseudomonadati > Acidobacteriota > Thermoanaerobaculia > Thermoanaerobaculia bacterium. The sequence goes on from JAGPDF010000146.1 coordinate 419, forward strand.
GCCGTGGCGCCTCCCGGCATGCCGACCGGAAAGGCGAAGAGCTTCGAGGTGCCGGCGAGCAGGAACATCGCCCCCGCAACCACCCGCAGCAGGCACAGGAACTGCGGGCCGAACGTGGTCCAACGGCGAGCGAGAGGCGTTGTCGTCATGATCGTCCTCCATTCGAAAACACGGTTTCGGTCCAACCGCTTCAGGCGTCAGACGAAAGGGACGATGCGGCCCCTTCGCCTGGGCGGCGACAGTGGAACTTCTGCACGGAGCATGCCGCGCTCGAAAACCGGGGGCGGACTCCTCGTCGACGGGGGCAGGATCCGTGGCGCCTTCGCGGTCCTCCCGCCCGGTGACTCCGCTGCTTTCGAGGGGCTGTCTCCGATCGGCGTCAGACCTGGTTCGCGAGCTCCCGCACGGCGCCGCGGACAGGCTCCCACTCGGCACCGGCCGCTGCCGGGGCGGATTCGATTCGCGACCGCACCTCGCCGAGAAGCGCCCGCGCCCGATCGTGCCGGCCGAGGGCGAGTTCGCCGCGCACGAGCGCGAGCTGCAGCTCGACGAAACCGGGCCGCTCCCAACCGTAGTGCGTGTCTGCGAGCACGGTGAGCGCCTCCGAAATCAGCGCCACTCCCTGCGCGGCGCGGCCGGTCGCCACCAACGCCTCGCCGTGCCGGGCGCCGGCGAGCGCCGAGCGCACCGGGTCGACGAGCTCGAGCGCTTCGTAGCGCGCGACCGTCTCGCGCAGTATGGCCTCGGCCCGCGCCGGCTCGCCGATGCGAAGCAGGAGAGTGCCGTAGTTGCGCAGACAGTTGGCGAACTGATCGGCCTCGAAGGAGCCCGCGGGGAGGCCGCGCCAGATGGCGACGGCTTCCACGTAGCGCTGCTCCGCCTCCTGCGGCCGCGCCTGGTCGGCGAGCGCCACGGCGACCGAAGTGAGGGCCATGGCCACCTCGGGATGCCGATCCCCATGGATCTTCCGCGAGACGGCGAGAGCCTCCTCGAGCATCGCGAGGGCCTCTTGCGGCCGCGCGAGATCCTGGAGCGCCATGCCGAGGTTGAGCAGGCCCGAGGCGACCTGCGGGTGCGCGTCGCCGTAAAGGCGGCGCTTGATCGCCAGCGCCTCGCGGTAGGCGCCCTCGGCGGCCGCGTAGTCCGCGCGATCGTGATCGAGCATCCCCGCCTCGTTCAGGTAGAGCGCGAGATCGCTCGAGAAGCCGCCGGAGCGCCGGCGCTCCTCGTCGACGACGCGGGCGAGGTGCCCGGCCGCGGCCGGCACCTCGCCCAGCTCGCCGAGCGCCACGCCGAGCGTGTACTCGGCGTCGAGCGCGAGCTCGATCCGGGCTTCGCGCGCCGGGTCGCTCGCGCTCGACTCGCTCGCCTCCAGGGATAGGCGCGCGAGCACGGATTCCATGCGCGCGCGGGCCTCGGAGTAGTCGCCGCTGACGACCAGCATGTCGCCCAGGCCGACCTCTGCCTCGAGCCGGGCGAGGGCCCCCGGGGGCTGCGTCCGTTCGAGGTCCGCCAGGGCCGCGCGCAGGAGCGCCACCGCCTCGTCGACCCGCCCGAGCTCGTAGCGGGTGAGGCCGAGCTCGATCTGGGTCGCGGCGATCGCCGGGTCGAAGGCGGCAAGATGCCGGATGCGGAGCTCGAGCGCGCGACCGAGCGACTCCTCGGCGGCGCGGCTCTCGCCGACTTCGCGCTGAATCGAACCGATGACGTGCAGCAGCTGGCTCTCGAGCCGCGGCTCGCCGGCGAGCTGGGCGCGGGCCCGCGCCGCGCCGCGCCGCAGGAGCTCCGAGGCGCGCGGATCTTCGCCCTGCGCGCGCTCCGGGTCGGAAGCGTGGAAGAGGTCGACGAGGAAGCTGTTGACGACCGCCGCCGTGCGCTCCTCCTGGCGTGCCCGCGCCGCCTGCCAGAGTGTCGTGACCAGCCCCGCCGTCGCGACGGCGAGGACGAGCGCGCCGGCGGCGACGGCCGCTCGGTGACGGCGCAGGAGCTTTCCCAGGCGATAGAGCCGACTGTCGCCGGTGGCCTGGACCGGACGACCCGTCTGCCACCGCTCGAGATCGGCGGCGAGCGCGGCCGCGTCGCCGTACCGGCGTTCGGGCTCCGCGCGCATCGCCTGACGCGCGATGTTGGCGAGGTCGGGGTCGTTCGCGGCTGGCGGGGTCGCGAGCAGGCGGTCGAGCACCCGCCCGAGCGCGAAGACATCGGTCGCCGTCGTCACGGCGCCGCCGTCGACCTGCTCGGGCGCGGCGTAGCCCGGCGTCAGGAAGCGCGCCGGCCCCACGGTCAGCTGTGGCTCGTCCGCCTCCGGCTCGAGGAGCTTCGCGATGCCGAAGTCGAGGAGCTTCACCTGCCCCTCGCCGTCGACCAGGATGTTCGTCGGTTTGAGGTCGCGGTGCACGACGAGATTGCGATGTGCGAACGCTACGGCCTCGCAGACCTGCATCATCAGCGCGACGCGGGCGCGCGTTGCGAGCCGCTCCTCGGCCGAGTAGCGGTCGATCGGCCGGCCGTCGATGCGCTCCATCACCAGGTACGGCGTGCCGTCGGCGGCGACGCCGCCGTCGAGCATGGTGGCGATGTGCGGATGCCGCAGGCGCGCCAAGACCTGCTGCTCGCGCCGGAAGCGGTCGCCGGCGCCGAGCGACAGGAGCCCGACGCCGAGGACCTTGATCGCCACCTCCTGCGCGAACGCGCCGTCGGCGCGATGACCGCGATAGACCACCGCCATGCCGCCGCGGCCGAGCTCGGCGTCGAGGAGGTAAGCGCCCAGCCTTCGTCCGGTGAGGGAAAGAGGGGCCTGCTCCGACCGCGGCTCGGGTTCGTGGGCCACCGAAGCGATGTCGATGGGGGAGTCGAGCGGTCCGCCGGTCTTCTCCGCCGCGGCGAGGAGCTGCGCCACCGCATGGGCGAGCTCGCGGCCGTCCGCAACCCCGGAAGTCGCGCGGGCGAGGGCCGCCGGGCGCTCCTCCGGCGGGAGCTCGAGAAGCTCGGCGAGCAGCGCGTCGGCCCGCTGCCAGAGGCTCAACTCCCCGGGGCGCACCGCCGAAGCGTAACCCAGGAAGTTGGGGAAATTGGGGACTGTCCCCGATTCGGATCCGGGCGACGCGAATCTCGGCGGGCTCGATGGGCGCGCTCGCGGCCACGACGTGCCGATCAACCCGCAGGCGCTGCCGGGGCCGGCCGGCGCCGAGGCCGTTCAGGACCTCGGAGCCTACGAGTTCCGGGAGCTCTTCGCGGACGGCTTCGCGAGTGGCGCGACTTCTGCCTGGAGCTCCACGGCGCCGTGAGCTACTCCGGACGGGCGCTCGCCAGCCGGGTGTGGAGGAAGGCGCGGGCGCGCTGCCAGTCGCGCTGTACGGTGCGCTCGCTGCAGTCGAGGAGGGTCGCGGTCTCCTCGCGCGAGAGGCCCGCGAAGTAGCGTAGCTCGACGAGCTCGCGCAGGGCGGGCTTCACCCGGTCGAGCTCGTCCAACGCCCGGTCGAGATCGATCCAGTCGGGCGTTCGCTGCGGGTCGGCGAGATCGTCCGGGAGCTCGACCGGCGAGAGGCCGCCGCCGCGTTTGTCCGCCGAGGCCGAACGCGCATGGTCGACCAGGATGTGACGCATGGCGCGTCCGGCGCAGGCGAAGAAATGTCTGCGATCCTGCAGATCGAGGTGGCGCGCGCCGATCAACTTGAGGAACGTCTCGTGCACCAGCACGGTCGTCGTGAGAGTCGAGTCGCGCGGCCGCGCCGCAGCGCGCCACGACGCGAGCCTCTTCAACTCCGGATAGAGCGCCGCGAAGAGCGCCTCCAGCTTCTCTGGCTCCCCCCGCCGCGCATCCGCCAGAATCGCCGTGATCTCGCTCACCCCGGGAGAGTATCGAAAACCCAGCGGGAAGGTCGGGCAGTCGCCGACCCCCTGTCAGAAGTCGGCTTGGCCGACGTTGATACTTCCCCAACTGAATGTGACCATTCCCCAGTCGGCGAGCGTTTGGGTTTCCTGGTCGCCGGTGCGTTGGATGGTGCTTCCGGAGGTGGCGTCGGATCCTGTCGCATCCAGATCCTGGGCAGAGTGGAGTTTGAAGTCGTCGTCGACGAATCCCCCCGGCGGGATGCCGCCGCCGACCATCTCCCACTCGCCGGCCGCCGCGACGGCGGCCGCTTGGGTCTCGGTGCCGGTCGCCGCCGACCCCGATGTGTCGTTCGCGACGAAGACCGCGTCGGCGATCGCGCCCCCGCTCCTGTAGAGCGTGAGGACGTTGTCGGTGCTGGTGATCCCCGAGTCGGAGGTGTACCAGTCGTAGGCGGTGTCGTAGTTGGCGGCAAAGGTCGCGGCGGGATGCTGTGTGATCGAAATCGTCTCGTTGGGTGAAGCGTTCGGGTTGCAGGTCGCGGAGTTGCCGTTCCAGTGGACGACGACGAGGTCGTTCGTGGCCACGGTGAGACCGGTGAAAGTGAAGGAATCAGCATCCCTCTCGCGCAAACGGAACCCGTCCATGGTGCCGCCGGCGACGACCCGCAACTCCATCAGATCGCAGCCGCTGTCGATGTTGCCGTTGACCTCGTTGATCCTTACCACAGCGCAGCCCGGAGACCAGAGGCAAGTGTCTTCGGATTCGAAGCCGTCCTCGAAGATCAACACGGCGCCGAACAGGGTCGCCGCACTCGCCGCTCGCATCTCGAGCCGAGCCGAGCTCTGCGCGTGCGCCGGCAAAGCGCCCTCTGCGAAGGAACCGAGAGCTGCGAGAATCGTAAAGGACTCGAGGCGCATGGGGGTCTCCAAGGGAAATGGCGAACTCTGGCGTCTCTCGCCGCGCAATGTCAAGAATCTCGCTTTGAGCCGCCCCCGTCGCCGAGGCGCCCTCCGCCGAGGTGCCAGCCGTGTCGTCCTGCAGCAGGCTGATGGCAGTGGCATTGCCGATGGGTTATTGCGGCAGTCGCGCGGCTGCTTGGCCCCTGATTCCGGAATCGCAGGATGTGTCGAGCGTACCGAAACGCATCGATCGGGTCCCGCCGGCAACTGAAACTCCGACAGCCCCGACCCTCGTCGAGAGATGCCGGCGGCAGTCGGAACCGCCCACTCACGGCAGCGGACGCACCCCCGACGAACCCGGAATTGGACCGCCGCCACTGCGAGGTGAGATTCTCGTTCGGTCATGCGCACGGAATCGACCGGGCCCGGAGCCTTTCGAATCGAGTTCGACAGCCCCGGCGAGCTC
>JAGPDF010000147.1 GCA_018057705.1 Thermoanaerobaculia bacterium
CCAAGGTGGCCTGCTGCTCGGACGTGAGGTCGAGAGCGCGAGTCAGGCGCTCCGCCTGGTGCTCGGCGCGGCGCTCCATGCGTTCGTCGTCGAAGTACGGCCCGTCGCCACCGCCGTGTCCGGCGAACGGCCCGCCATGCGCTCCCCCGGCGGCGAAAAGCGGGGCGAACGGCAGCGCGGCGAGAAGCAGTGCGGGGAGAATGCGGTTCGGCTGGTGGTTCATGAGCGGGATCTCCTGTGCATCCGGGCCCCGTCCGTCGAGGCCCGTTCCGCTTCATGGAACCCGCGGGGTGCAGCCTTCCTGCGGTTGGGTTCGGGTGCGGTCGGGCACGGAGGGGGGGGCTGCTTTCCGGGGGCGCTGAGAGAGAACCAGCTCCCGTCGCGCGCACGACACCGGAGGCCGGTGCCGGCGTGCGCGGGGTCCTGCAAGAGATTCAGCGGCTCAGGCCTTCGGGTGACACTGGTCGCACTTGGTCGGCGCCTTGGTGTCGGCCTTCTTGGCCAGCTCTTCCTTGTGGCACTTGACGCACGAGATATGGAACGGATTCTTGGTCGCCGACATCTCGCTGCACTTCGGCGTCTCGGCCTTCTCCGGGGCGGTGTGGCAACTGCCGCAGGTCTCGACCTTGTCGGTGGAGGCCGCGGTGAGGGTCGGCTGGGTGTGGTGGCAGGTCTTGCACTCGGCGACCGCCTTGACGTGGGCGGCGTGCGGGAACTCGACCGCCGACTTCTTGGTGACGCAGTCGTCGATCGTGACCTTCTCCGGAGGCGTCGAGGCGCCGGCGATGAAGGTCGATCCAGCGAGAATGACGAGCGCGGCGAGGACGAACGGCATGTACTTGCGCATTTTTCAGGCCTCCCTGGCTGCAGAATCCGGTCGTGATTCTGTGCGGCGCGGGACACAAGCCCGCTCCCCACTTCCGGGCCGACTGTAGCAGGAGGTGGAGCATCCCATCCCACCCGCTCGGCTAGGCCCCGGGACGCCCTGCGGGGACCGGTCGCCGGTCTCGGAACGGGCCGGACCCGCCGGTGTCCCCATCCTCCGTCGGTTGTCGGACTCTCGTTGACAGCACCTTGCCCGTTCCGGGAGGACCTCATGCGCGACCTATCCCGCTTCGCTCCACTCTTCCTTCTGAGCTCGCTCTGGACCGGTGCGTTGGGCGCCGATACCGCGCTCCGGCTCACCGAGCTCGGCGCCGCAGCGGAGGACGGCCTCGACGGCCTCGACGCCGCGGTGGTCGGCGGCGAGCTCTTCTTCGTCGGCCGCGCCGGAGCGGCGAGTCGCGCCCTCTACCGCTACGACGGAGTGAATCCACCCACGCTGGTGCCCGACAGCGCCGCGCCGAATCCGGTCGAGCTCGTCGCCTGGAACGGCAAGCTCTACTTCCAGGGCGGCGTCTCCGACCGCGAGCTCTGGTCGTACGATCCGGCCGGAGGGGCTCCCAGCCTGGCCCTGGACGTGCGGGCGGGAGGCAACGGCCTGCCGCAGCGCTTCGCGGTCCTCGGCGACCGGCTCTGTTTCGGCGCTTTCAGTACCGCGAACGGATTCGAGCTCTTCTGCTGGGACGGCACGACTCCCGTCGAGCTCTTCGACCTCGTCCCTGGCACGGACAGTTCGTTCCCTGACCAGCTCTTCGCCTGGGGCACGCGGCTGGTCTTCGGCGCGCAGATCGGCGGCGAGCAGCAGCTGTGGCTCTGCGACGGGACGAACTCCCCGGCGCAGGTCGTCCCCTCGCCCGGCGAATCGTTCGACTGGCCGTTCGGCTTCGCGTCGATCGACGGCGACCTCTACTTCACCGCCAGCGACGAGGGGTTCACCTCGCGGCTCTGGCGCTACGACGGCGTCGCTCCCCCGAGCCGCGTATCGCCGACCGTTTCTCCCTGGGGAGTCCCGGGGGCGCCACGCGGCGTGCTCTTCGTGAGCGCCGAAGCTCCCGATGCGGGCGTCGAAGAACCGGAGCTCTTCCGCCTCGTCGCCGGCGAGCTTCGGCGCGCCAGCCCAGGAATCACCGTCGGTGCCGAGATGAATCTCGTCGATGCCGGCGGCGCCGTCGCCTTCATCGGAGAGAGCGTCCCTGCGAGCGGCGATCTCCACCTGTTCCGCTACTGCGGCCGCGGCTCCCTCGCTCCGACCGACGCCTTCGAAACGAGCGGAGCAGCGGTCGCCAGCGAACACGTCGTTGCCTTCGCCGGCAAGCTCCTCCTTACCGCCAGCGATGCCGCGCACGGCGAGGAGCTTTGGAGCGTGACACCCTCCTTCCTGCTGTGCGACGACTTCGAGACCGGCGACACAGCAGGCTGGAACTGAGACGCGCTGCACTTCGCCGCTTTTGGCTGCCGCCCCGTTCAGGGGATCGAGCGGAGGAGGAACGGACCGGTGCGCACGGTCGGCGACGCCCGAGCGACGGGCTCGAGACGGGAGAGCACCTCGCCGTGCGAATAGCCCAGGCGCCGCAGGTATTTCCACGGGTTCCTCGCCGGCGGCGTATCGAAGAGGTCGACGAAGACGACGCGACCGGCAGCGTGGCCCCTCTGCCCGCTGCGTCCGCCGAGAATGCAGTCGGAGATGCGTCGTTCGAGCTGCGCCAGTCCCTCCTCGGGTGGCCACCGCGTGGCGAGGTCGACGATCGACAGCCGGGGGGGTGCGGCCGCCTGCGGAGCGAGGCGGAGAACGAGCTCCGCCTCGTCGAATCCCGGCACCACGACGAGACAGGCGCCGTCGGTCGCCGCAGAGAGCTCGGCGATGCGTTCCGCCCGCGGGTAGAGGATGCGCCGCGCGGTGACGTCAGCGAGGTTGAAGAAGAGCGCGCCGAGGCCCAGCAGGAGCCAGAGTTTCCTCCGCGAAGTGGACGGGACGGAGATTGCCGCAAGCAGTCCGAAGATCGGCGCGAGCTGAAAGTAGAACTGATCGTCGGAGTTGTTCCACAGGACGCCGAAGCCGAGTATCGGCAGTCCCCAGACGAACGCCAGGAGCCCGACTCGCCGCAGCGGCGACGACGACCTCGCCTCGAGGCAGCAGACCACCCCGCGAAGCATCACGGCAGCCCCCGCAAGGCAGGCGAGCCCGCCGAGAATCGCCGCCCATGTCGGCCTCTCCCGGTCGCGCACCGCCGCCGCGAGCGGCTGCAGGTCGACGAGGGCGCTCGCCGCGCCGTAGCCGGCGCGCAGGAGCGCCTCGCCGAGCCCGCGCGGCCCGAGCTCGAGCCCGTAACCCGACTCGCCACGCGCCAGCGCTCCGTCGCCACCCAGACGGCCGTGGCTCAGCCAGGCGAGAGTTCCGCCGGTGCCCGCCACCGCCCCGCGCTCCCCGACCGCTCGCCCGGCTGCGAAGAGGAAGACCGGAAGCGTGACCAGGAGTGCAGCCACCGCGAGCCCGGCGACCGCGAGGTGCGCCGGTCGTCGCCCGCCCGCAGCGGGTCGGAAGAGGACAATCGAGAGAGCCAGGCTCACGGCGAGCAGCGCATTCGAGATGAACGCCAGCGTCGCGAGTCCCGCCGCGACGCCGGCGCGCAACCCGCCGCGCCAGGAGGGAACCGCGAGCAGCCGCAGCGCTTCGCCAGCGAGCCCGATGACGAACGGCATCTGGATCATGTGGATCTCGTCGGAGACCCAGAGCCGGAGAAAGGCCGACGACAGGCCGACCCAGGCCGTGGCGTAGTTCGCGCGCCAGCGGCTCCCGTCCGGCTCCAGTTGCTCGATTCGCCCGCTTCGTCCGCCTTTCTCCACCAGGAGGGGCACGAGGGGCACGACCCGGAGCCGGAAGAGCGCGACCGCAGCGGCTCCGGCGAGTGCCGACAGGAGCTTCAAGGCGTCGACTCCGGCGCGGCCCGGCGCGAGCCGCGCCCACAGGCTCTGCCAGCCGGCGCCGAGCGGCTCGAAGAGCAGGTGGTTCGGGTTGAGCGGCCACTCGCCGCTGGCGAACGAGCGGCTGTGCCCCAGGCCGTCGTTCGAGACGAATCCGATCGGGATGGCAAAGAGGGCCAGAAGGCAGAATGCGAACCAGAGCCCGGCGTCGAGCCGGTGTGGAACCGAGCTCTGGGCGGGCGCGAGGGCGGGGGGGCGAGAGGTCATCGGCGAGCCGCGCGGAGGCGGAGGCCGCCGAGCTTACGGGTGTCGGCGCGCCGCACCAAGAGCCGGCCCGCGGGCCGGGTCCCTTCTGTCCCGATCCCAGGACCGTTGTCGGTCTGTTCAGAGAAGGACCGTAAACCTTGCGCTCTCTTCCTGGAGGCTTCCATGTCGCATCGTCGTCGTTTCACACGGCTTCTCCTGCTCGGCCTGCTCGGTGCGCCGGCGCTCCTCGCCGATACCGCCCTCCGGCTCACCGACGTGGCCGCCGGGGAGGGCGACGGGCTCAACGGACTGGATGCTGCCGTGCTGGGCGATGCTCTCTACTTCGTCGGCCGCCCCGTCGCTGGAACTCGGGCCCTGTACCGGTACGATGGCGTGAATCCGCCCACCGAGGTGCCCGGCACCGTCGCTCAGAAGCCGATCGATCTGGTGGCCTGGAACGGCAAGCTCTATTTCCAGGGAGGCGTCAGCAGCAATCGCGAGGTCTGGTCTTACGACCCGGCCGGACCCACCATCGAGCTGGCGGTCGACGTCTTCCCGGGGGGGCACGGCAACTCCCAACGCTTCGCGGTGGTCGGCAGCCGACTTTGCTTCGGCGCTAACAGCGCGGCGAACGGCTTCGAGCTCTTCTGCTGGGACGGGGCGGGTCCGGCAGAGCTTTTCGACCTCGCGCCCGGCGTGGACGGCTCCTTCCCCAATCTCCTGACGGCTTGGGGAACGAAGCTCGTTTTCACAGCGTTGACCGACGGCCAGGTGCGGCTCTGGCTCTACGATGGAACGAATCCTCCCGCCGAGGTGCTTTCCGACCCCGGCGAATTCTTCAACGCTCCTTACGACCTCACGCCGATGGCCGACGAGCTCTACTTCGCGGCCGGCGACGCCGACTTCTTCGACCGGATCTGGCGCTACGACGGCCTCGTCGCGCCGACCCGGGTCTCGACGACCTTCCGGCCGTGGGGTTCTCCCGGGGTGGCGCGCGGCCGGCTCATGCTGACCGGCGAGGACGCGACCGCGGGCGTCGACGACCCGGAGCTCTGGCGCCTCGTCGGGGACACCTTCGAACGCGCGGCTTCGGGCGTTCTCGTCGGCGACGAGACAGGCCTCATCGACGGGGGCGGCGCGATCGCCTTCCTCGGCGAGAGTGCGCCGGGAAGCAACGTTCGCGAGCTCCATCGCTATTGCGGCAGCGGCGCCCTGGCTCCGACGAACGCCTTCACGGCGAGCGGGGCGGAAGTCCGCAGCGAGCGGGTCGTGCCCTTCGCCGGGCAGCTCGTGCTCTCTGCCGCCGACGCCGCACACGGCGAGGAGCTCTGGAGCGTCACACCCTCCGTCGTGCTGTGCGACGACTTCGAGAGCGGCGACGCAGCGAGCTGGCCCTGAGTCCGGCGCGGTCGCGGCTCGCCGCTCAGAACGTGCGACCGAGGTAGAGGTAGAACGAGTCACTGCCGTCGTCGCTGCGTCCGTGTCCGACGTAGACCGGACCCAGCAGGGTGTCGGCGCCGAAGACGACCGCCCAGGAGCGGCGCAGGTCGCTCGCCTGGACCT
>JAGPDF010000148.1 GCA_018057705.1 Thermoanaerobaculia bacterium
TTCTCGTGACCGAAGAGCTCGCTCTCGAGAAGGTTCTCCGGAATCGTCGCGCAGGAGACCTCGATGAACGGCCGCGAGCGTCGCGGCGAGGCCGAGTGGATGTAGCGCGCCACGACGTTCTTGCCCGAGCCGCTCTCGCCCTGGATCAGGATGCTCGCGACCTCGGACGCCGCGACCTGTTCGGCGGTCTCGATGACCGCGCGGAACCGTGGCGAATCGGCGATGACGGTCTGGGAGAGATGGCGCTCGCGGCTCTGCTTCGACGCCTGCGCCTCGAGCTGGTCGCCGCGCACCGCGAGCGAGCGGTGCACCAGCGCCACCAGCTCGGCCTGATCGACCGGCTTCGAGAGGAAATCGAGGGCGCCGAGCTTCATCGCCCGAACGGCCTCGCCCACCTGGCCGAGCGCCGTCATCACGATGACCACGCTGCCCTCGAGGCGCTCGCGATTGGCCTCGTAGAAGTCGAGGCCGTGGCCGTCGGGCAGACCGAGATCGAGCAGGACGACGTCCGGCTGGCGGCTCTCGAGGTGCGCCGCAGCCGAGGCGAGGTCGGGCGCCGCGAGCACCGTGTGGCCGGCGCGCTTCAGCTGCTGCTCGAGTGCCCAGCGCAGGAGCTTCTCGTCTTCGACCAGGAGGATCAGGGCCATTTTCTAGGGCGCCATCTTCTCAGAGTCGGGAGCGAGGGCGGGGCCGACGGCCGCGGCACGAACGGCCTCCGGGTGCCCGGCGGGCAGGATGATGAGGAACGACGTCCCCTTGCCGGGCTGCGAGGTGACCTCGATGCGGCCGCCGTGCTGTTCGACGAGACTCTTCGAGATCGCGAGGCCCAGCCCGGTGCCGGTGAACTTGGTGGTGAAGAACGGCTCGAAGACGCTCGCGAGCTGTTCCGGGGGGATCCCGGGTCCGTTGTCCTCGACCGCGACGACGACCGCCGCCTCGGCGGGGAAGCCGCTCGCCCGCACTGTGATCCGCCCACCCGTTTCCTGCATCGCCTCGGCGGCGTTCTGGATCAGGTTGACCAGAACCTGGCGGATCTTCGCCGGATCGAGCTCGAGGGCGGGGAGGCCTCCGGCCGCCTCGGTCACGAGCTCGACCCGCTGGCGGCGCAGCGACGGGCGCAGCAGCTCCGAGGTCTCGCCGAGGAGTTTGCCGAGATCGGTGCGGGCGAGGCGCAGCGGCGCCGGGCGCCCCGACTCGAGCAGGCGATGCAGGATGACGTTGACCCGTTTCAGCTCGGCGAGCATCTCCTCGTAGATCCGCACCGTGTCGCCGTCGCCGGAGTCGTCGCGCAGCACCTCGAGGGCGCCCTGGATGCCGGCGAGCGGGTTCTTGATCTCGTGCGCGAGGCCCGCGGCGAGCTGCCCCAGGCTCGCGAGCTGATCGACGTGGGCGAGGCGGACGGCGACGTCGGCTTCGCGCTGGCGCTGCCGCGAGAGGAGCTCCCGCAGTCCGCGATGGACCTCGGCGGTGACCGGATCGAGCGGCAGCGCCGACGAATGCGGCCCGAGCGCGCCGGCCTCGCCCGCCGAGGCGGCACGCAGCTCCTCTTCGAGCCGCGCCGACGAGCGCCGCACCGTCCACTGGACGAAGATCGCGACGCCCGCGATGAGCGCCAGCCAGGCCCCGAGCAGCCAGCCGATCCGCCGGCGCATGAGGGTGCGGATCTCGCGCAGCGGCTCGGTGAAGTCGAGGCGCATCGCCGCGGCGCCGCGTGTCGAGCCGGCCTCGTGGCAGCGCGAGCAGGAGACCCCGGCATCGAGCCGGACGAGGCCGCGCACCCACTGGCGCGACTGGGCGTCGGTCTCGATCCAGGTTTCGCTGCGCGCGCTCTCGTCGGCGAGAAATTTGCGCACCCGCTCCTGCTCGGCGCGGTCGATCGACAGATTCTGGGAACCGAGCGGCGTGCCGTCGCGGCGGTAGAGGCGGAGGCCGATCGGATGATTCACCGCCAGGGTGCGGGTGAAGGTGTGGGGGTTCTTCGCCCCGGTGGCCGCCATCTCGGCGGGCGACAGCAGCGGCATGTCGCGCACCGCCTCGTCGAGCTGGAACCGTGCGGCGGTCGACGCGGCCTGGGTATAGGCGCGCTCGAGCAGGGCGAAAGTGCCGAAGTAGAGGGCGGCGAAGGCGCCGAGGTGAATCGGCACCAGCAGCCCCCAGAACCGCACCCGGGAGGCCGGCAGCACCCGGCGCGCGAGCGGCAGCCGGGTCTCGCCCGACGGCGGACCGGAAGCAGAGGAAGGTGCGGACATCGCTCCGCACTATACCGATCCCGCGGCCCGCCGGAGGCCGCCCGCCCTGGCGATCGTTCTCCGCCGGCGCCCCCCGAATTCCGAGGTGTGCCCCTGCACACAGGGGTGGGGGCGATCCGCCGGCCGGTGCGAGATCATCACCGACGGGGGGAGGCCGGTCATTCGGGCTCCCAGGGGAGAACGCCATGAAACTCTGGATCGAGCGACTCGGTTCGCTCAAGCTGACGGTTGTGCTTCTGCTGGTGGTGGGCGTGGTGCTCGCCGTCGGCACGATCTTCGAATCGCTGCGCGGCGCCGAGGCGGCGCGCGCGGTCTACTACGCACCCTGGTTCTTCGCGCTCGAGGGACTCTTCGGGCTGAATCTCCTGGCGGCGCTCATCGTCCGCTGGCCGCGCAACCGCTGGCGGATCGGCTTCGCCCTCACCCACACCTCGATGCTGCTGATCCTCATCGGGGCGATGATGACCGTGATGTTCAAGGTCGAGGGCCGCCTGCCGATCTGGGAGGGGCAGTCTTCGGACGTCGTCTTCCAGGGCGACAAGGAGGGCGACATGCCGCCCCTCACCCTGCCGTTCAAGGTGCGGCTCGACGCGTTCGAGATCGACACCTACCAGGGTACCCAGCGGCCGGCGATGTTTCGCAGCCGTGTCGTCGTGGAGGAGCCCGGCGGCACGGAGCGCCCGGGAGTGATCCAGATGAACCAGCCGCTCACGCACGGCGGCTTCACCTTCTTCCAGTCGAGCTACCAGATCCAGGGCGGACGCGAGATGACGATCCTCTCGGTCGCGAAGGATCCGGGTCAGACCGTGGTCTTCATCGGCTACACCCTGCTCGTCATCGGCATGATCGTCGTCTTCTTCACCCGCCTCGCGCAGCAGCGCATGAACGACGCCCTGCTCGCCGAGGCCGAGGCCAAGGCCTCCGGCAAGCCGGGCAACGGCAGGCTCGCCGGCGCGAGCGCCGTGCTGCTCTTCGGCCTCGCGACGGGACTCCTGGTCGCGCCCGTGCCGGCGGAAGCCGCGCTGGTGCCGGAGGCCGGACAGATCGAGGCCCTCGCCGCCGTGCCGGTGCAGTTCGACGGCCGCACGATGCCGTTCGAGACCCAGGCCAGAAACGTCGTCTGGACGGTGACGCGCAAGCGCTGCTGGCCCGGCGTCAAACCGGTCGCCATGGTCGCCGGCTGGGTGATCGACCCGCAGGGTTGGCAGAACGAGCCGATCGTGCGCGTGCGTGCCGACGTCGCGGCGCTCGCGGGGCTCCCGTCCGGAACCCGCTACGCCTCGTTCCGCGACCTGGTCTCGCGACCAGCCCTGATCGAAGCGCTGCGCGCCGCCGAAGCGCGGGCCCGCAACGAGGAGAAGGGTCCGAAGCTCGACGAGCATCTGGTCGAGCTGTCGGATCGCCTCACCACCCTGCAGGCCTACTTCCGCGGCGAAATGCTGCGCATCGAGCCCGCCGCCGATCCCAACGCCGCCTGGGGCGCCGTCCGGCCACCCTCGGCCGCCGCGCTGCTCGCCGCCGTCGAGCAGATCCGCGGCCGCGCCCCGGCTCACTATCCGACAAGGGAAGCCATCGCGCGCGAGCTGCGCTACACCCGCGCCGACACCACCCAGCTCGCCTGGTGGCTGCTGGTCCCGGCCGCCCTCGCTGCCGGCTTCACGCTCACCCGTGACCGCACCTGGCTCCTGTGGATCGCCCGCCTCGGCATCGTCGCCGGCTTCGCGGTGATGACCTGGGGGATCGCGCAGCGCTGGCTGGTGGCGGGCCGCATCCCGGCGTCGAACATGTACGAATCGATGCTCTTCCTGGCCTGGGGCGTCGGTCTCTTCGCGGTCATTTCGCTGCTCCTCGGCAACCGCATCCTGATCTTCAACTCGGCGGCGATGTCGGCGGTCGCCATGCTCCTCCTCGACCGGCTGCCGATGGATCCGTTCATCCATCCGATGCAGCCGGTGCTCTCGGGCACCCCGTGGCTCGCGATCCACGTCCCGATCATCATGGTGAGCTACGCCACGCTCGCCATCGTCACGCTCTTTGCCCACGTCGTCGTCGCGGTGGAGATCTTCGCGCCGCACCGCCGGGAGATGGCCCGGCGCTGGAGCCAGCTCGCCTACTGGTATATCCATGTCGGCTCGATCCTGCTCATCGCCGGCATCCTCACCGGCTCGATCTGGGCCGCCTCGTCGTGGGGCCGCTACTGGGGATGGGATCCGAAGGAGGTCTGGTCGCTGGTGGCGTTCCTCGCCTACATGGCGATCCTCCACGCCCGCTTCGACAAGCAGATCGAGGACTTCGGCGTCGCCGTCGGCTCGATCGCCGCCTTCTGGATGATCCTGATGACCTACCTCGGAGTGAACTACGTGCTCGCCGCCGGGCTCCACTCCTACGGCTTCGGAAGCTCGAATCTGGTGACGATCATGGCGGTCATCGCTCTGGTCGAGGTCGCCTTCCTCGGTGCCGGCTGGATCGCCGTCCGCCGGCGGCTGCGGGCCGCCTGATGTCCCAGCCGGCCTAGCCCGTCGAGGCCGCGACGACGACGTTGCGCGTCGCGGCCTCCGGCTCGACGAAGCCGAGGAGGGCGTCGCCCTCCTTCTCGAGCGCGCGCAGATCCCTCTTCAGGAGCTTCCCGAACGGCTGAAGCATGAGCGTCGCGACTCTCTTCGTGCGCTCGATCCTGCAAGTGCCGGCGACGAACCCGTCGACGAGAAAGGTCGCCGGGATCTGCAGGTTCTTCGTCACCAGCCGCGGGCGATACTCGTCGGCGACGATCCGGCTGCGGTCGTCGTGGCCGAGCACCAGATTGTCGTACTCGGGGAGGAAGCGCACCGGCGCCGGCGTCTCCTCCGCGGGGCGCGGGGCCTCGGGGAGGTCGAAGAGCTCCCGCCCGCGCCCGTCGCGGAAGGTCGCGAGCTCGCCGCGCAGCGCCTCGAAGGTGGTGCGCAGGCCGCCGAGGCCGGACCAGTTCTGGGCGTCGGCGATGCTCGCCGGTCCGAACGCCGCGAGGTAGCGCCGCACGAGCGCCGGCAGTCCGGCGTTGCCGGAAGGGATCTCGCGTTCCAGCCAGTGCTCGGCCAGTGCGAAGGCGGCCGCGGCAGGAAAGCCCCAGCCCGAATCGTCCGGAACCTGGACGAGCGGCAGATGGGTGCGGACCGCGTAGCCCATGGCGCGCTCGTCGGCGACGGGAAAGCGCTCCGCCA
>JAGPDF010000149.1 GCA_018057705.1 Thermoanaerobaculia bacterium
GCGCATGCGACCTCGCCTCCGGAAGACGTTGTGGCTCTCCGGTTTCGCCGCTGCGCTCTTTCAGACGGGCGTCTTGCTCGCCGGCACGGTCCTTGTCGACGCCGGTCGCGGCAACGTCCTCGTGCGCGTGCCCGACGGCGGATCGCCCCCCTTTCCCCTCGTCGTCTTTCTGCACGGCTACAACTCCAACGCGCAGGAGTCCGAGTCGTTCTTCGCCTTCGGCGACGAGGTCGAAGCGGCCGGCATGCTCTACGCCACGCCGAACGGTACTCAGGATCTCCTCGCTCTGCGCTTCTGGAACGCTACCGACGCCTGTTGCGACTTCTTCGGTTCCGGCGTCGATGACTCGACGTATCTCGTGAACCTGGTCGCCGCCATCGACAGCGCGGTCGGTGTCGATCCGCGCCGCCGATTCTTCGTCGGCCATTCGAATGGTGGCTTCATGTCGTATCGCATGGCTTGCGATCACGCTGACGAAGTTGCCGCTGTCGTCTCGATCGCCGGCGCCACATTCGACGTGGCAGGCGACTGCGTACCGGTCCGCTCCGTGTCGACGCTCGAGATCCACGGCACGTCGGACACGGTGATCCAGTACGGCGGCGGAGCTCTGCCGGGGGCCGACGGCCCCTATCCCGGCGCCACGGAGACCGCGGCAAGCTGGGCCGCATACAACGGCTGCGAGAGCTGGTCCGTGGCGCTCGACCCGTTCGACGGCCTCGATGGTCTCCCGGGCGACGAGACCGGCGTCGAGCGCTACGCCTCCGGCTGCAGCGGCGCTGTCACCGAACTGTGGACCGTCAACGGCGGCGAGCATTCACCGGCGATCAACGACACACTCCGTGATCGGGTGATCGCCTTTCTCGTCGACGCCGGCAACCGCGTCTTTCAGGACGGCTTCGAGACCGGCCTCACCTCCGCCTGGAGCGGCTCCGTCGGCGAGATCTGACTCCGGCTCTCTCACCAGCGTCCGCGGCGCGGCTGGTGCTCGCAGGGCGCCGCAGCTCCATTCACAGAGGCCCCCCATGAGGAGATGCGCCCGCGGGAGCCTGTCGCGAGAGGCCAGCGATCCGGCCCGCGACTCACCGCCCGGATTCGCGGCGGTCCTGCGTTGTATCTGGACAGGAGGACCTCATGCCCGGATCCCGCAAGTCCAGCGCCATGTCCCGTTGGCTCGTCATCGCCCTTGCCGCGCTCGCCGCCCTCGCGCCGCTTCCTTCCCGCGCCGACGGTGAGCTCGATCCGGGCTTCGGCACCGGCGGTCGCACGCTGGTCGACACCGGCTTCGGTCAGGACTTCCCCCTCGGCCTCGATCTGACCCCTGGAGACGGACACCTGGTCGTGACCGGTTACAACCTGTTCATCACGTTCCAGGGCGTGCGCACCGAGCTCGACGCCGACGGTGCGCTCGTCACGTCCACCGTGGTGCCGGGCACCGACGCGGTCTGGGACGCGGTCTGGAACGACCAGGGGGACGGGTTCCTGGGCGGTTGGCAGGGGACGAGCGTCGTCCTCACCGGGCCGCCGGCCTGGGGCCCGCAGTGGGTCCTGGGTCCCTTTACCGGCTTCGACGTCCCGCGGCTCGCGATGGGAGCACGGGAGCCGCCGTTCGGGTACGTACGCGGCCCCTACGCAGGTTGGACGGTGGCGGGCAACTGGCTCATCGTCCGTACCGTCTTCGATTTCGTGAACTGGAACGACTGGGTCTTCGATCCGGACTGGCTGGGGCCCACCATCGGCTTCGACCTCGGCGAGGACAACCGGGATGTCCTCGCCGACCTCGCCGTCTTCGAACTTGGAGGCGCCGAGCGGGTCGTGGTCGCGGGCTGGGCCCGCTCGGGCGCGATCGGCCCGTCCGACTCCGAGTTCGCCGTCGCGCGGATCGACGCCATCGGGCAACTGGACGCGACGTTCGGGGACCTGGGTCGCCTGAGCTTCGCGGTGAACTTCGACTCCAGCGGCCGCGACGAGCCACGCGCGGTCGCCGTTCGACCGGACGGCTGGATCGCCCTGGCCGGCTTCTCGGGCGCTTCAGAAAACGTCTCCGCCGGCGTCGTCGCCCTGGTGCCGCCCGACGGCGCCCTGGCCGGCGTCGAGACCGCCACCTTTCGGCTCGGCGGACATCCGACGAGCTTTCGGGACGTGTCGTTGATCGGCGACCGGATCTTCGTCACGGGCCGAATCTGGGACGGCACGGAGTCGGACATCGTCGTAGCCCGCCTGCGGCGCGATCTCACGCTCGACCCGGAATTCGCGACCGGCGGCTGGGTGCGGGTCGACGCCAGCGGCACCCACGAGAACGACCAGGCGCTGACGCTCGTACTCCAGAACGGCCTCCCGGTGGTGGCGGGCGAGGTCGCCTCTGCCAACTTCGGCGCCTTCGCCGTCGTGCGGCTGATCTCCGCGCTGCTCTTCTCCGACGGTTTCGAAGGCGGCACGACCGCTCTCTGGACGGCAACGAACCCCTAGCCTCGTCGGCGACGGCGGCTCGCCGATGCCACGGGTTTCAGGAAGGAGTAACCTTAGGGTTCGAGGATTCGCCAATGCGCTTCGCCTCCCTAGCCGTGTTGCTGCTGCTCTCTCTGGGCTGCGGCGACGAATCGCCCGGCACGCCGGCGGCGGAATCGCCGCACGTCGCGACGCCGTCCGACAAGGCACCGCCTGGCCCCGAACCCGCGGCGCCACCGAACCCGCTGTCGGGAGCCGCCGCGAAGCCGGTGGCGGACGCGACGACTCCGTCGCTGCCACCCGCGCCGATCGCTCCGATCGCTCCGGTGGCGGAGACTCGCCGCGACGCGACGCCGTCCGGCACGGCACTGAGCGCCGCGGAACAGCCGACCCTCCCGCAGGCTGAGGCGAAACCCGTGGTGCCGGCGAGGTCACGACCCGAGCCTTCGCCATCTCCGGCAGCCGAGGCGGCACCTGACGCAGCTCCTGAGGCGGGCCGGCCCAAGCCAACCGAAGTTCCCGCGGCGGCGCCTGTCGCCGAGCCCCTTGCGCCGGCGGCGCCGGAGCCCGTGGCCGCACCGCCAAGCGCTCCGCGCGCCGACCTCCCGGCACCGCCCGCCGCAGCCGTCCCGGAGATGGACTTGAAGGCCCTCGAGGATCAACTCCGGCAGACGAAGGCCATCGGCTTCATGACCAAGCTCACCCTCAAGGGCCAGGTCGACGATCTGCTGGGTCGGTTCCGTGACCACTACCGCGGCAAGACGAAAGAGTCGATGAAGGACCTTCGCCGCGCCTACGACCTCCTGATGATGAAGGTGCTTTCGCTGATCCAGGACGCGGATCAGCGGCTCGCCTCGGCTATCGTGGCGTCGCGCGAAGCGATCTGGGGTCTGCTCGCGGACCCGGTGAAGTTCGAAACCCTGCAAGGATGAACACGGGAGAGACCATGAAACGACTCCATCTGGCATGGGCAGGATCGCTGATCGTGGCGGCGTCTTTCGCCGTTCCGTCGATGGCCGCCGACGACGAAGAGCTCAAGAAGGACTTGACGGCGGTGATCGCCCTCAACGGTCTGCCGTGCGGCAAGGTCATCGCCGTCAAGGTACTGGCCGAGAACGACTACGCCGCCTCGTGCGAGGACGGAAACAGGTACCACGTCTTCATGAACGAAGCGGGCCGGGTGGTGGTGGAAAAGTCGAAATAGGTATCCGGAAGCGCTCCGCGCTCCATGCCTACCCCTCGAGCGCTTCGGTCGTCCTTCGATCGTAGTCTCGCCGCGCCGCTTCCACCGCTTCGACGTGGGCCTCCACCCAGGTCCAGATGCCGCAAACGGCTTCGCCCAACCCCCGGCCGAGCGGGGTGAGGCGATAGTCGACGCGTGGCGGGACGACGGCGTGGACCTTGCGCGTGACCAGCCCGTCACGCTCGAGCTGACGCACGGTCTTGGTCAGCATCTTCTGGCTGATGCCGCCGACCCGTGTGCGCAGCTCAGTGAAGCGCAGGACGCCCGGCGCGTCGAGAGCCTCGAGAACCTCGAGCGTCCATTGATCGGCGACCCGGCCCAACATCTGCCGGACGAGGGCCTCGCGGCGAGGGTCCAGCGGTTGAGGTTCGATCCCGCCTGCGCAGGTGGATTCGCCAGGGAGGTTCTTTGCGGTCACCGCAATGAAAGTATGGCACTTTCGGGTGCCTACTTCCCATGGGAGAGTGAAGCACCTATCTTCTGCAATCATGAACCCAACACCCAAGCCACAGCCGCTCCCACGCTCCCTCGGCGACTCCGGCCCCGCCGTCTTTCCTTTGGGCCTCGGCTGCATGGGAATGTCCGATTTCTATGGGCCAGCGGATCGTGCCGAGAGTCTGGCGACGATCCGGACCGCTCTTGATTCCGGCATCGAGCTCCTCGACACCGGCGACTACTACGGGATGGGGCACAACGAGTTGCTGGTCTCCGAGGCGCTGCGCGCCGTGCCGCGGGAGCGCGTTCAGATCAGCGTCAAGTTCGGTGCACTGCGCGACCCGGCGGGCAACTGGCTCGGCTACGACGGCCGGCCGGCGGCGGTGCGGAACTTCGTCGCCTACTCGCTCCGCCGCCTGGGAACCGACCACATCGACATCTATCGCCTGGGTCGCGTCGACCCCGCTGTTCCGATCGAGGAGACGGTCGGGGCGATCGCGCGACTGATCGAAGAGGGGTACGTGCGCCACGTCGGCCTTTCCGAGGCTGGCGCCGAGACCGTGCGCCGAGCCTGCGCGACGCATCCGGTGGCGGATCTGCAGATCGAGTACTCGCTGGTCTCTCGCGGCATCGAAGCCGACATCCTCCCCACCTGCCGCGAGCTGGGAGTCGCGATCACCGCTTACGGCGTGCTGTCGCGCGGGCTGCTCTCGGGGCACTGGTCCGGCGACCGCGAGAGTCGGGCGGGGGACTTCCGCAACTACCTGCCGCGCTTCTCCGGCGAAAACCTCCAACACAACCTGGGGCGGGTCGAGCGCCTCCGCGCCCTCGCGGCGGCGCGCGGCGCGACGCCGGCGCAGCTCGCGATCGCCTGGGTTCTGGCGCGTGGGAGCGACATCGTGCCCATCCTGGGCTCGAGGACGCGTCTGCAGCTCGAGGAGGCTCTCGGCGCGCTGGCGATCGAGCTCGGCGCCGACGAGATGCAGGAGATCGAAGCGGCGCTACCCGCGGACACCCTCGCCGGGGAGCGCTATCCCCCGGCGCTGATGAAGTATCTCGACAGCGAGCGCCAGGCGTGACGAACTCGCCGCTGCTGCCCTGCGGGCCTTGACGGGCAGGCCCTGCCGATTCAGTTGCCGGCGACTCCGACACGGGGCGATCCGGAGCCCGTCGCACGCACGGCAACCCCCTTGATCATCAGCCAGAGCGCGAACGCCAGCTCGAACACGAGCATCGGCATCCAGACGTACATCGTCGCCGCTCCTGCGAGAACGCCTCCGAGCCGCGCCGGCAGCGCGACGACGAGGA
>JAGPDF010000150.1 GCA_018057705.1 Thermoanaerobaculia bacterium
CGAGCGAGAGACCCAGCCGTGCCCGTCGAGGCCGGCGCCACGACCTAGCGACGGAACCCCTCCGCCACCCGTTCGGCTGCGCGCCAGACGCGCATCAGGTTGCCGCCGGCGATCTTTTCGATGTCGGCTTCGCTGTAGCCGCGTTCGAGGAGGCGGGCGAAGAGGTTGGGGTACATCGAGACGTCGCGCAGGCCGTAAGGAAGGCTGTCGCCGACGCCGTCGAAATCGGAGCCCAGGCCGACGTGGTCGATGCCGGCAATCTCGACGACATGGTCGATGTGCGCCACGACGTCGTCGAGGGTGGCACGCGGCAGCGGGTTCTCCTGCTTCCATTTCTCTTCGAACGCCTTGGCCTCGGGAGAGTCCTCGGTGACGCCCTTCTCTTTGAGGTAGGCGGCCTGGGCGAGGAAGCCGTCGACTGCGTTCTTGTTCGCCGCGGCGCTGAGGAACGACGAGCCGAAGTTGATCTGCAGCACGCCGCCCTTCGCCGCGAGAGCGCGGATGCGCGCGTCGTCGACGTTCCTCTCGAAGCCGGGGGTGAAGTGCCGGCAGGAGGAGTGCGAGGCGAAGGGCGGCGCCTGGGAGAGGGCGAGCGCCTGGTCGAACGCCTCGTCCGAGACGTGCGAGAGGTCGACCAGGATCCCCAACCGGTTCATCTCGGCGACGACCTCGCGGCCGAACGGCGACAGACCGTGCCAGAGGCGATTCTCCGGCGTCTCGTAAGACGAGTCGCAGATCAGGTTGTTCTTGCCGTGCGTCAGAGTGACGTAGCGCACGCCGCGGGCGTGGAAGTGGGCGAGATTCGCCAACCGGTCCTCGATCGCGGCGCCGTTCTCGATGCCGAGCGCGAACGAGAGCCTGCCCGCGGCGCGGTTGGCGAGCGCCTGCTCCGGCGTCGTCGCCAGCGCCCACTTCGAAGGCGCCGCCCGGACGATCCCCTCCACCATGTCGATGAGCTCGTCGGCGAGCGCCTTGCCGCCGCCCGCCTCCTGGAGCTTCGCCGGAATGTAGATCGACATGAACGTCGTGTCGAGGCCGCCTTCGACCGCGCGCGGGTGGTCGAAGTCCCCCTTCGCCGTGCGCAGGGAGATGTCCTCCATCTCGTTCTTCAGACGGTAGGGGACGTCGATGTGGGTGTCGACGAGCAGGAATCGGTCGGCGAGCTCCTGCCCGCGCGCCGCGAACGCCGCCTGGCGCTCTGCGCCACTCCTGCCTAAGGCCAGGAGGTTCGCGAAGAGGCGGTAGGCGCCCGGCACGCCGGCCGGCAGTTGACGGAAGAAGGCGAGGCCGGTGTAGACGTAGGTCCCCTTGCCGAGCCCTGCTACCAGCAGCCCGCCGCGCTGCGCCGGCTGGTCGGGGTCCTGGAGCTCGAGCAGCGGCGTGTAGGCCGCCTCCCAGGTGGAAGGCATGTAGAGAGCGCGCTCCTGCACCCAGCCCTCCCAGTCGGCCGGACCGATCCGGTTGGGGGTGGTGAACGCAGGATGATCCGCGACGAGGAGCGCGACCGGCGCCGTCTCGTCCGTGATCCTGCCGTGCGGGCGCGACAACTCGAGCCGGTAGGGTGCGAACTCGCCGTCGGTGAACGGATACTGCTGGTACTGAACGATCGCGAGGCCGCCACCGCGCACGTAGTCGAGAAGCCGCCCGTTCGCCTTCTGCAGGGCGCGGTCGGTCTCGTAGGCGCGGCTTCCGATCACGATGGCGTCGAAGCGCGCGAGATCGCCGTTCTCGAGGTCGGCGGCGCTCAAGATCTGGATCGGCACCCCGATGTCGGCCAGGAGCTCCGGCACCCTGTCCGAGGCGCCGAGCACGTAGCCGACGCGGCCGAGCGCCGGCAGACCGATGTCGGCGCGCACCAGCTGGAAGCGGTCGCTGCCCCGAAGCGGCGACGGCGGGACATGCGGATAGTCGAGAAGCGGCGCGGCGGCGCGCGAACGCTCGTCGCCGGCAGTCGCGGTGACCGTGAGCGCAAAGCGGGCCGTGCCGTTGACAGGGCAGTCCGGCACCGGGAGGCGGAGGCTCGCGCTGCCGCGGGCTTCGTCGATCCGGAACGGGATCGTCCTCGGCGCCCTTCCGCCACAGTCTCCACGGAAGGTGAGCACGCCGGCGAGCGGCGCCGCGACGTGCGAAGCCAGATCGACGGCGATCTCCGGCGCAGGGCCGCCGTTCGCCCAGACCGCGACCTCGGGCGAGACGCTGAGCTCGAGACGCGGCACGACGACGACCGGCCGGCGGATCTCGCCGCGCGCCTGGTCGGCGTAGCGGTAGACCGCCTCGCGATCGAGGCGCACCGAGCGACCGCCGACCTCGAGCGTGACCCGGCCGGAGAGCACCGGCTCGCCGAACGGCTCGCCGCGCGCCGCCTCCGCGGCGGCGCTCCAATCGTAGAGGTCGTCTCGTCGCGGCAGCTCGAGAAAGTAGGGGCGCGACGCGCGCGCATCCGGAGGCACCGTGAGGGTCTGCTCGAAGCGCACGAGCTCGCCGGCGCCGATCTCGACGTGAGCGACCAACTGCCCGGCGAAGCCTGCCGCGGTCGGGAGCGTGCGGCCCAGCTCGCCCTCCGTTTCGAGGCCGAGCGGCTTCACTCCCCTCGGGCCGGCGTTCCAGAGCGCGACGGTGAGCTTCACCGGCTCGCCCGGCACGAGCTCCGCCTGGTCGACGAAGACGTCGAGCGCCACACCGCTCGCGATGAGCAGCGCCTGCTCGCCGATCGCGATCTTCTCGGCGATGAGCTCGGCGACCGGCCGGGCGCCGGGTACTGCGCTCTCGATACAGGCACTCCGCGCCCGGTCGAGCGCCGCGAGAGAGCGCACGAGCGGCGCCACACTGTCGGCCATGCGCTCGGGGCGCAGGGCGGCCTCCGCAGCCGCGATCTCGGCGGCGGCGCTTTCGAGCTCCCGCCGCACTTCCACGGCGAGTGGCGTCGAGCCCAGGGTCGCGGCGAGCCCCGCGAGGGAGGTGTCGATTCCGGCGAAGAGGTCGTTGCCTGCGGCGCCGCCCGGCCCCTCGACGAACGTGTACTTGCCGTCGCGGGGACCGAGCTCGATGAGCCGCCCCATGTCCTGCGACCGATGCTGGCTGCGGGACCGCATCGCGAGTTGCAGCGTCGAGAGCCCGCTCCACGGGTCGATGGCACCGAGCGGCCGCGAAACCGTGGCGCTCTCGGGCGCGAACCAGGCGGCGCGGAAGAGCGCCTGAGCTTTCCAGGGGGCCGCCGTCTCGCCGCTCTCGTCGAGGGCGGGCAGCGCCTCGGCCGATCGTGCGAAGGCGAGGAAGGCGGTGTGCCCGGCCGCCTGATGCTGGCCGTGCCCGCCCGAGCCATCGTTGCCGAAGACCGACAGGACGACCTGCGGCTTGAAGCGCCGAAGGATGCGCACAGCGTCGGCGAGCAGCGCCTCTTCCGGCCACTTGCCGAAGGTCTCCGGCAGCGACCGGGTGTAGCCGAAGTCGAAGGCGCGGGTGAAGTACTGCCGCGCGCCATCGACGCCGCGCGCCGCCAGCAGTTCCTGGGTGCGGAGAACTCCCAGCGCTTCGCCGAGATCGGGTCCGATCAGGTTCTGCCCCCCCTCGCCGCGCGACAGCGAGAGGTAGGCCGCCTCACCGCCGAGCTCGCGCGAGACCAGCGCCAGCGCCGACGTGTCTTCGTCGTCGGGATGGGCGCCGATGACCAGCAGCCGGCGATGCGTCTGGAGCTTCGCGAGCGCCCGCTCGAGCGCCGCGTAGCCGCCGGTGCCGGCCGGCTCGTAGACCGAGGGCAGAACGTTGGCGGCGGTCGCGAGGAGCTTCGCCGGGAGCAGCGCGAAACCGGCGAGAAGGCAGAGAGCGCCGGCGGCGAGGCGAGACGAGCGGGCGGCGGAGCGATGCGGGGAGAGAGGCGCCATACCGGATTCTAGCCACGTGCACGGCCGGCGTGCGGAAGGGTAGGATCCCGGGACCAGTTCTCAGCTGCACGTCACCGCATTTCGAGGAGGGTTCCGATGCCCGTCGCCGCTCGCGTTCTGCTTCTGCTCCTCGCCGCCTCGCTGGCTTCGGGGGCCGCCGGGGCCGCCGGGGCCGCGTCTGCCACGACCTCCGGCAGCTTCGGGCGCGTCGACTTCGCGAACTCGGGCGCCGCTCTCGCGCAGGCCGACTTCGCCGCCGGCCTCGCGCTCCTCCACGACTTCGAATACAACGCCGCCGCCGAGGCGTTCGTCCGCGCGCAGGCCGCCGATCCCGGATTCGCCATGGCCTACTGGGGCGAGGCGATGACCTACAACCATCCGATCTGGATGCAGCAGGACGCCGCCGCGGCGCGCGCCGCACTCGCCCGCCTCGCGCCGACCGCGGCGGAGCGCCGCGCCAAGGCGCCGACCGAGCGCGAAAAAGCCTGGCTCGACACCGTCGAGATCCTCTACGCGGAAGACGCTCCCGGCGCCGAGGGCGGCGAGCCCGGTAAGCGGGCGCGCGACTTCCGCTATGAGGAGGCGATGGCGAAGCTCGCGGCCAGCTATCCCGACGACGTCGACGCCGTCGCCTTCCACGCGCTCGCGATCCTCGGCACCGCCCACTCCGGGCGCGACGTGGCGAGCTACATGCGCGCCGCAGGCCTCCTCGAGGAGGCCTGGATGCAGCACCGCGAGCATCCCGGCCTGCTGCACTACCTGATCCACTGCTACGACGACCCGACCCACGCACCGCTCGGGCGGCGCGCCGCCGAGCTCTACGCCCAGGTCGCCCCCGACGCCGGACACGCCATCCACATGACCTCGCACATCTTTTTGGCACTCGGTATGTGGCCGGAGACGGTCGACACCAATATCGCCGCGCTCGCCGCCGTGAACCGGATGCGCGCGGCGAAGGGCAAGGATCCGGCGCGCTGCGGTCACTATCCGAACTGGCTGGGCTACGCCTATCGCCAGCTCGGCCAGATGGAGGAGGCGCGGGCGACCCTGGTCGCCTGCCGCGAGAGGGCGGAGACCGAGAAGCCCTCGCAAGAGCCCGGACACTCGATGGACCCGGACTCCACCCTGGGCGGATCGTTCGCCAGCATGCGCCTGGGCTACCTCATCGAGAGCGGCGACTGGCAGGGCGAGGTCGCCTCCTGGCCGCTGCCGCCGGTCGCCGGGCCGGGGGCGCGGCTCGACTTCGCCTTCGCCCGCGCCCTCGCGGCGATTGCCGCCAGCACGCAGGCCGATGCCGGGCTCGCGGGGGAGACGCGCCTCGCCATGGCCGATCTCGAGACCGTCGGCCACGAGGTCGTCGCCATCGAGGTCGCGAAGAACGATCCCGATCCGACCTATCGGGTGCGCCCCGAGATCTTCCGGCTCGAAGCCGAGGGCCTGCTCGCGGAGAGACGGAGCGACTTCACCGGCGCCGAG
>JAGPDF010000151.1 GCA_018057705.1 Thermoanaerobaculia bacterium
GTGCGCAAGTTCTCGCCCGCCTGGTTCGTGGCGGTGCACGCCCCGGTGCCGCTCGCCGTCGGCCTGCGCTTCGCCTCCGGCCTCGGTTTCCAGTGGCACACCCTGCCTCTCTTCGTCGCCGCCTTCTTCGGTGGCCAGTGGCTCGGCGGCAGATTCCGCGCCTGGCGCGACCGGCGCACCGCGTAGTCGCTCCGGGGCGTCTCCGCCCTCCTTTTCGTCCCCCCCACCGAGCCGGAGCAGGGTTAACTACCTACGTAGTGCGGGAGGGGACGGGTACTAACTGCTCTTACGGTCGATGCCGCAACCGGTTAGTTTTGGCCTGCTCGAACCGAACGCAGCAGCGCGGCGTCGGGTCGTCCAGTCGGAGCTCCTTCCGCCGATCCCACCCGCGCACGACCCGAACGAGGAGACACTCATGAAACTGAAAACTCTCGCGAAGATGGCCCTGATCGGCGCCCTGCTGGTCGGCGGAAGTGCCGCCCAGGCGGCCGAGAACCAGGCCGACTGGACGACGACCCTGAACGTGAAGCTCGCGCTGCTCGAGAAGCTGGGTAGCGACTCGTTGCGCATCGAGGTCGAGACCACCGATGGCGCCGTCACCCTCAAGGGCACGGTCAAGAAGCGCGAAACCCTCGAGCTCGCGCAGTCGGTCTCGAAGTCGGTGGCGGGCGTCAAGAGCATGAAGAGCGACCTCCATCTCGAGGCCAATGTCGAGAATCCGAGCTCGACCTCGGTCGCGGCCGGTGAGACGGAAGCCGAAGTCAAGGACGCGATTCTCTCCACCAAGATCCGCATGGCGCTCATCGACAAGATGGGCAGCGACGGCTTCCGGATCGGTACCGTCGCGGCCAACGGCGTCGTCACCCTGGAGTTCGACAAGGACTTCGCCAACAGCCGTCGCACCGACGCGGTGAAAGTCGTCAAGGCCGTGGACGGCGTCAGCAAGGTCATCTCCGTCGACAAGGCGTAAGCCTTCCGGCTGGAGAGTGCTGCACATAAGCCCGCTCGGGGAGACCCGGGCGGGTTTCGTCGTTTCTGCCATCGGCTCTGGGACCCTGGCTCGCGATGCGCCGGGAACCCGCGGAGCCCCCCGGTGGAGTCAGGGCACCAGGCGTCGGGCGCGCTCTTCGACAGCCAGCCACCCGGCTGCCCGCGCCACCCGTTCGACCTCGGCGGCCGCACGCCGCGCCGCCTCGCGGTCGCCGAAAGCGAGGTCCACGGCCGCGCGGTCGAGCCGCAGCTCGAGGGCGGTCGCCTTCCGGCCGGACTCCTCGGCGAGGCGCCTGGCGCCGTCGAGGTTGCGGCGAGCCTCGTCCGCTCGCCCTGCGGCTTGCGCGAGCTCGCCTTCTGCCGCGAGCAGCGCGATCCTGAGTCCGACGACCGGGCTCTGCTCTCCCGCACTCCGCAGGCGGGCGAGTCGCCGCGCCGCTGCGTCGAGGTCGCCCTCCCGCACATCCAGGCGGGCGAGCTGGATCTCGCCGGCCACCAGGTCCACCCGGTCGCCGTGTCCACGCATCGGCTCGAGGGTGGCGTCCACCATGGCGCGCGCCCGGGCGAGCTCGCCCAGGGAGCTGCGAAGGCCCGCCTCTTCCAGGTCGAGCTCCGCCACCTGCTCTGCCGCGCCCACGCCGGCGAAGAGTCGCCGCGCGGCGCTGAAACGTTCGAGAGCTTCGGCCGGCTTGCCGAGCGCGCGCGCCAGGAGACCGCCCAGGAAGGCGCCGCGGGCAGCGACCTCTCCGGTGCCGATCTCGCGCGCCAACCCCTCGATGGCTTCGACAGCGGCGACGGCGCTCCCGACCTTCCCCTCCTCGAGATCCCATTGGCCGCGATGAAGGTAGGCCGAGTCCAGGGCGCTCGCCGCCGGGCCGGCCCGCCCGAGCTCGATCGCCTCGTCGAGGCAGGCGCCGGCGTCGGCCGCGCGGCCCTGTTCCCAGAGGGCCGCGGCGAGATTGTCCAGTGCAAGCGCAGCCTTCAGCGGCCGCTCGAGGTTGCGGAAGATCCCGATGATCTCGCGGAACCGTGCCTCCGCCAGGTCCGGCCGGCCGCGCAGCAGGTCGAGGCTGCCGAGATTGCCGACGATGGTGGCGCCGGAATTGGTGGGCGAGGCGGCGCGCGTCGCTACCAGGGCGCGCTCGAGGAGCCGGCTCGCCCCGGTGAGGTCGTTCGCCTGCGCCAGCTCGATCGCGAGGTCGTTCAGGACACGGGCGAGCGACGCCAGGTCACCCGCACGCTCGAACTCGGCGACCGCGCTTTCCATCTCGCGCCTCGCCTCTGCCCGGCGGCCGAGCGTTCCGAGCAGACGGCCGAGCGAGGCGCGGATCTGCCCTACGAGCTCGCCACGCCCGGTGGCCAAGGCCCGGGCGAGGGCCCTCTCGAAGAGAATCAGGGCCTCTTGCGGAGCGCCGCGGTGCGCAGCGATTGTCGCTTCGACGTAGTCCACCAGCGGATCGTCGGTGGCGCCCGGTATCTGGCGCAGGCGGGCGACGATCAGCCCCGCCTCGTCCGGCCGCTGCTCCCGCAGCAGCGCGATGGCGAGCCCCGCTCCGGCGTCGACGTTTGCGGGTTCGGCATCGAAGCGCCGGACGAGCTCTTCGAGCACCGGCATGGACGCGGCCGAGAAGGGAAATGGCCGCGCCACGGCGAGCGACGGAGTGCCTTCGCCGCCCGGTCTCGTGAGAAGACCGGCGGCGACCGACGCCAGGAGGAGAGCGGCCAGCGCGACGAGGCGCCGGTGCGACCGAAGCACTCCGAGCAGCCTGGAGCGTCGGGCGCCCGGGCGGGCCTCGACCGGCTCACCGGCCAGGTGACGCTCGAGGTCGGCCGCGAACGCCCGCGCCGAAGCGTAGCGCTCCGCGGGTTCGCGCCGCAGCGCTTTCAGGCAGACCGCATCGAGGTCGCGCGCGATCGAGCGCCGGGGCTCTTGGGCAGCGTCCCCCGTTGGCCGCTGGCGCCGCTCACCGCTCGGCCTCCCGGTCGCCGTCGTCTCGCGGAGGCGCTCGCTGGGCGGCCGCGGTTCGGACGACAGCACCTCGCGCTCGAGCTCCCCGCGCGAGGTGCCGGAGCCGCCGAAGGGACGGCTGCCGGTCAGAAGCTCGTAGAGCAGGACCCCTGCCGAGTAGATGTCCGTTGCCGCGGAAACCGGCTCGCCTGCGAACTGTTCCGGACTTGCATAGGCCGGCGTGAACATGCGCAGCGCGAGCGCGGTGACGTGCTGCGGCGCGTCGTCGTCGTCGAGGAGCTTGGCGACGCCGAAGTCGAGCAGGCGGGTACGGCCGAAGCGGTCGACGAGAATGTTGGCGGGCTTCAAGTCCCGGTGCACGACGCCTTGCTCGTGCGCGTACTCCACGGCACCGAGAACCTCGACGACCAGCCGCACCCGCTCGTCGGTCGACAGTCCGCGCTGATTGGCGTAAGTGAGCAGATCCTCGCCCTGGACGTACTCGAGGGCCAGGAAGAGTGTGCCGTCCGGGAGCTCGCCGCCCTCGAGGAAGCGCGCGATCCCCGGATGCTCGAGCGAAGCCAGGATCCGGACCTCGGCCCGGAACCGCCGCGCGCGGTCCGAATCCCCCCAGGGGCGGTCGATCACCTTGAGCGCCAGTTGGCGCCGGAAGGCCTCGCGCACCTCTTCCGCCAGGAAGACCCGTCCCATGCCACCCCGCCCGATTTCTTCGACGATCCGGTAGGGCCCGATCCGGCTCGGCAACCGGCCGGGCGGCTCCTCCTCCAGCGGGAGACGTTCCCAGGCGGTGCCGGCGAAACGGCGCTCACCCTCCGCGCCGTTCTCGAGAAGCGCCCGGATCTCCTCTGCGAGCTCGGGAGCCTCGCGGGCGAGCCCGGTGAGGAAGATCTCGCGCGCCTCCCCCAGCCGCTCGCGCGCCTCCGCGAAGAGATCGGGCAAGCGCGGGTCGAGACTCATCCGGCGGCGGGCTGGAGCTCGCGGGCGAGCCACGCCGAGGCGAACGACCAGTCGCGGCGCGTCGTGCGCACGGAAGTTTCGAGCACGGCGGCGATCTCCTCCTCGTCGAGCCCGCCGAAGAAACGCAGCTCGACGACCTTCGCCTGGCGCGGAAAGGCGGCCGCGAGCCGCTCCAGCGCGCGATCGACATCGAGGAGCTCGACGCCGGGATCGAGGCCGGCCGCTTGGATGTCGGTGAGCTCGATGTGCGGCGCCCCGCCACCGCGCTTCGCGGCATGGCGCTCGCGGGCACGATCGACCAGGACCCGGCGCATCACGGTCGCCGAGAGGGCCAGAAAGTGATGGCGATCCTGGTAGCTCATCCGGTTGTTGCCGATCAGCCGGAGGTAGGTTTCGTGCACCAGGGCGGTTGTCTGCAACGTGATCTGGCGCTGCTCGCCGCGCAGCCGCTGACGCGCCATGGCGCGCAGCTCGCCGTAGAGCGCTTCGATCAGGCGCTCGCCCGAAGCGGCGTCGCCACCGCGCCAGGCGCGCAGCCAGCCGGTGATGTCGGGCGCCAAGCCTGCGCTCGTCGCAACGGTGTCGCTATCCGGGCGCATGGACCAGGAGGAATCCTAGCTCATGGGTCCCCGCCCACCGGCGCGGCGAGGCCCGGAGGAGCATCGATAGCCCGGGTGGGGGCGCCGCTCCCGGGGCGCTGTCCTTTCGCGCCCCGATTTTCCGCCTGGAGATCGGAAGCACCCATCGCGGGTCCAG
This sequence comes from Thermoanaerobaculia bacterium, assembly GCA_018057705.1. NCBI lineage: Bacteria > Pseudomonadati > Acidobacteriota > Thermoanaerobaculia > Thermoanaerobaculia bacterium. The sequence goes on from JAGPDF010000151.1 coordinate 4,673, forward strand.
GCCCGCTCAGGAGACCCAGATGAGATCCGGACTCTGTTCCGCGCCGAGAACCGCTCCGACCCTGCTCGCCATCGCCCTCGCCCTCGGCTCGACGTCGCCGGTCGCGGCCGCGCTCTACGGCCACCGTTCGCAGGAGCTCTCGGACGGCACCGGCGGCCTCGTCACGCCCGGCTCCGCCTTCGCCAACGACGGGCTCGGCCGTGCTCTGGCGGTCGGCGACTGGAACGGCGACGGCTACGACGACCTGGCGGTCGCCGAAATGGAGTCGCTCCTGGGACAGAACGAAGGCGCGGTGCGCATCCTCTACTCGACGTCTGCCGGCCTCCTCGGAGCGGGTGCCCTACCGCCGCAGCTGATCTACGACTTCATCCCCGAGACCGGTGCCCTCGACCGCGAGGCGTTCGACGACTTCGGCAGCGCGCTGGCTGCCGGCAACTTCGACTGCGACGCCTACGACGATCTCGTCATCGCCATCCCGGGCGAGAACATCGGCGCCGCGGCCGACGCCGGGGCGGTGCTCGTTCTCCAGGGCTCGCCCGCGGGCCTGGTGACCGCCAACCTGCTCGACTTCGAGCCGCAACGCTTCTACCAGGGCCTCGCCAGCGTGGGCGATGCCGCCGAAACCGG
>JAGPDF010000152.1 GCA_018057705.1 Thermoanaerobaculia bacterium
CGAGGCCGAGCTTCGCGAAGCGCTCGAGCACCGCGACCAGCAGGATGACGCGGTTGCCGTCGAGGCCGACGCTCATTCTCCGGGGTGACGGGAAGTTGGTCGGATTCACCAGCGCCTGGGTCTCGACGAGGAGCGGCCGGGCACCGGAGAGCGTCGGCAGGACTGCCGAGCCCGGCGCGCCGCGCCGGCGCCGCGCCAGCAGGACCTGCGACGGGTCGAGCACCGGTTCGAGTCCAGACTCGCGCATCTCGAACATGGCGATCTCGCCGGTCGGGCCGAAGCGGTTCTTCGTGGCGCGCAGGATCCGGTAGTCCGATTCGCGCTCGCCTTCGAAGTTGAGCACCGTGTCCACCAGATGCTCGAGCGACTTCGGTCCGGCGATCGTCCCCTCCTTGGTCACGTGCCCGACGAGGAAGAGCGTCGACTCCGAGCGCTTGGCGAAATCGACCAGCCGGTTGGCGCAGTGGCGGACCTGGCCGATCGAGCCTGGCGGGCTCTCGAGATCGTCGCTGGCGATCGCCTGGATCGAGTCGACGAGGAGCGCCGCCGGTGCGGCCTCCCGCGCCGCGTCGAGGACCGTCTCGAGGCGCGTCTCCCCCACCACCAACACGGCGCTCGACGCGCAACCCAGACGCTCGGCGCGCAGCCGGAGCTGGCGCGGCGACTCCTCGGCGCTGGCGTAGAGGACCTTGCGCTCGAGTCCGGCGAGCCGCGCCGCGAGCTGCAGCAGGAGCGTCGACTTGCCGATCCCGGGCTCGCCGGCGAGCAGCACCGCGCCGCCCGCGACCACGCCGCCGCCGAGCACCCTGTCGAGCGCCGGCATGCCGGAGGGCGTGCGCAGCACCTGCTCCTGATCGATCTCGGAGAGCGCGACGGGCACGCTCCCGGGGCGCTCCCCGGCCTTCGTGCCGCGCTTCGGCGCCTCGCGCAGCTCCTCCACGAACGACGACCAGGTGCCGCACTCCGGGCAGCGCCCCAGCCATTTCGTCGACTGGTAGCCGCAGCTCTGGCAGGCGTACAGGGTGCGCTGGGCCGCCACCGTCAGAACCCGGGGACCGATCCCATGAGGTACTTGAGATCGTCGTCGCTCCAGCGGATGCCCACACCGACGAACGGCGAGCGGAACTCCTCGACCAGAGGATCGTCGTAGCCGGCCTTGACGTAGAGATTGCGCAGGAAATTCCACTGCCCGGTGAGCCGCAGGTGGGGATCGAGATCGCGTTCGCGGCCGAAGTCGAAGGCCTCGAACGAGAGCGCCGCCCGCTTCTCGAAGAACGAATAGTCGACCTGGACGCCGGCCGAGTTCTCGATGACGCCGGCCCACAGGGAGCCGCGGCGCTCGGCGAACGGGAAACCGAAGAGCGCCGACCAGTTGGCGCGCTCCGTGTCGGAGGTCAAGCGGTCGGTGGTCGTCGTCGCCGTCGAGCCGTCGGGCAGCGTGACGGTGACGATCTCGCGTTTTTCGTAGATCCGGCCGCGCGGATCGGTGACCAGCTCGACGCGGTAGAAGCGCGGGCTCTCCTCGCCGTGCGGCATCACGTCGATGCGGAACGCCGAGCGCCAGTCCTCGAGCTCCGAGAGATAGGCGCCGTCGAGGCCGAGATGAAGCTCGAGGTCGTTCACCCGGCCGAGCGTATCGCCGAGCGCGGAGACCCCCTCCTCGACGCTCCCCAGGGCGCTCATCAGCTGATCGTGCGCCTCCGGACTCGCGACCAGCTTGCCGATCGTGCCCTCGCCGCTGGCGATCTTGGTGGTGATCACGTTCAGGTTGTCGACCGAGGTCTGCACCCGCTCGGTGAGGTCCTTGATGTTGGCCATCGAGTCCTTGAGCGTCCCCCGGTTCTCCGCCAGGACGCCCTCCATCTGCGCGAGAACGTGGGCGATCTGCTCGGTGATGCGCGGCAGCTCGCGGGCCAGCGTCTCGCTGAAGCGCTCGAAGTTCGCCATCGTGCCGGAGACATTGGCCCGGTTCTCGGCGATCAGCGCGCGCAGCTCGTCCGATGTCGCCCGGACGCTCTCGATGAGCACCGAGATCCCGCCACCGGCGCCGCCGGTGCCGCCCGCTCCCCCGGGCCCGCCGGCGCCGGCGCCCCCGCCGAAAAACCCCTGGATCGAGTCGGCGATGCCGTCGATCTTCGCCATGGCGTCGTCGAAGGAGACCGGGGTCTTGCCGGGCAGGACAGCGTCCGCGGGCAGGAGCGCAGCGCCCTCGGCCCCCAGCCGCAGCTCGATGAACTTGTCGCCGAGCAGCCCCTGATTGGCGATCACGGCATAGCTCCCTTCGACGAAAGCGATCGGCTGGTCGAGGAGCAGCGAGACGCGCGCCCTCCGGCCCTCGAGCCGGATCCCGTCCACCCGACCGACCCGGACGCCGGCGAGGCGCACGGCGGCCTTGTCGTCCAGGCCGACGATCGAGTCGAAGACGGCATCGACGCGGGTGCCCTTGGGTCCCCACAGCCGCCAGTCTTCGACGCGCAGGATCAGCCAGCCCAGGAGCACCAGGCAGGCGGTCATGAAGATTCCGACTTTGACGACCTGCGACGTGTTCGTCATCGCGTGCTCCTCGGGTCAGGCCCGGTCCACGATCTCATCGGTCAGCGGCCCGGTGGCCAGTCCTTGAATGAACTGCTGCACCCGCGGATCGGGCGAGGCCCGGAACTCGGCGGGCGGCGCGTAGGCGATGATCTTCCCCCGGTGGAGCATCGCGATCCGCTCGGCGATCCGGAAGGCGCTGTCCATGTCGTGGGTGATCGAGACCGCGGTCGAGCCGAGCTTCTGCTGGAGCTCCAGGATGAGCTCATCGATCACCGCCTTCATCACGGGGTCGAGGCCGGTCGTCGGCTCGTCGAAGAGGAGAATCTTCGGCTCGAGGGCGATGGCCCTCGCGAAGCCGACGCGTCGCCGCATGCCGCCCGAGAGCTCGGCCGGCATCTTGGCTTCTGCCCCCTCCAGGTGGACCATCTCGAGGCATTCGGCGACCCGCGCGGCGATCTCGTCCTTGGGGCGCTTCGCCCGGCGCAGCGCGAAAGCGACGTTCTCGAAGACCGTCATGGAGTCGAAGAGCGCGCCCTCCTGGAACGACATGCCGAAGCGCCGCCGGAAGCCGGTGATCTCGCGCTCGCCGAGCGTTTCGATGTCGACACCGTCGACGACCACCCGCCCCGAGTCCGGACGCAGCAGACCGATCATGTGTTTGAGGAGCACGCTCTTGCCGCTCCCCGAGCCGCCGAGAATGACTACCGACTCGCCCTCGTAGATGGCGATGTCGAGGCCGTCGAGGACCGTCTTCTCCCCGAACGCCTTCGAGATTCTCTGGAGATCGATCTTGACCGGCGGCAGCCCGCCCTGGGTCGCCATGATCAGGTCCGGATCCCGGGTAACGAGGTCGGCATTCGACGCGTCCAGGCTCAAAACAGGATCTTCGTGAGGAAGAAATCCGAGATCAGGATGGCGATCGAGGCGAGGACGACGGCGCGGGTCGTCGCCCGCCCGACGCCCTCGGCTCCGCCGCGCGTGAAGTAGCCCTTCTGGCAGCCGACGACGGCGATGATCAGCCCGAAGAAGGCCGCCTTGATCAGCCCGGAGCGGACATCGGCAGAGTCCATGAAGACGAACGTGTTCTCCATGTAGGTCACCGGATTGGCGCCGAAGTAGACCACCGAGACCAGGTAGCCGCCGGCGATGCCGATCACGTCGGCGGCGATGATCAGCAGCGGCAGCATGAGCACCGTCGCCCAGACCCGCGGCACGACCAGGAAGTGCACCGGATCGGTGGCCAGCACCTCGAGCGCATCGATCTGCTCGGTGACCCGCATCGTGCCGAGCTCCGCTCCCATCGCCGAGCCGCAGCGCCCGGCGATGAGCAGCGACGAGATCACCGGCGCGAGCTCGCGCACCATCGAGATCGCCACCAGTGAGCCGACGTAGCCCTCGGCGTTGAAGCGCTTCAAAGTCGAGAAGGTCTGCAGCGCCATCACCATGCCGGTGAAGAGCGCCGTCAGGAGAACGACCGGCAGGGAGTCGACACCGATGCGGACCATCTGACGCACCAGCTCCTTCCCGTCGTAGGGCGGGCGGAAGGTCCAGGTGAGGGTTCGCCAGAGGATCTGGAAGAACCTCCCCATCTCGGTGAAGTAGCCCTCGAGCGGAACGGCCCCGCTCTTCACGACATCGACCTCGCCGGCAGCGCCGTCGCCTTCGCCACCGGCACTGCCGCGGTGTCTTCCACGAACCGTCGCGGCAGGCGCAGCCCGAAAAGACAGAGCAGCTGGTACGGAACGGTTCCGACCTCCGCCGCGAGCTCGACCGCCGAGATCGCTTCGGCGCCCTGACGCCCGAGAAGTGTGACGCGCGCGCCGACGCCGGCATCGACACCGGTGACGTCCACCGCCAGAAGGTCCATGCTCACCGAGCCGACGACCGGCACGCGCCGGCCGGAGACGAGCACTTCGGCGCGATTGCCCAGCCGCCAGGAGTAGCCGTCGGCATAGCCCACCGGCACGATCCCGATCCGGCTCGCCCGCTCCGCCGTGAAGCGGCCGCCGTAGCCGACCCGGGTCCCCGCCGGAACCTCTTTGACCTGGACGAGCTCGGCCTCGACCGAGAGCACCGGCTCGAGATCCGCCGACAGCCGCCCCGCAGAGTCGTAGCCGTAGAGCGCGATCCCCAACCGCACCCAGTCGTACCGGGCGGCGGGCAAATGAAGAGCGCCCGCACTGTTGGCCAGATGGACCGTCGTCGCGGCCCGCTCATTCTCGGTAAGAGAGGAAAGGAGCTCCTTGAAGCGTCCCTCCTGCATTCGATTCGACTCCGAGTCGGGCGTTTCCGCCTCCGCGAGGTGCGAGAGCACCCCCTCCATCCGCAACTCCGGAGAGGAACGAAGAAGCTCGAACAAGGAAGAGGCCTCTCGCGTGTCGATACCGAGGCGCGTCATCCCGGTGTCGAACTTGAGGTGCAGTGGCGCTACCCACCCACACCCTTTACTGAAGGCTTTGAGAGCCTGGAGGCTCTCGAGACTGGAAATGACTGGAGTCAGGCGGTGA
>JAGPDF010000153.1 GCA_018057705.1 Thermoanaerobaculia bacterium
TGCCGGTCATCGCGCAGGCGAGGACGTCGCGGCCCTCGAGGGCCGGCGGGATGGCGTCGTTCTGGATCGGCGTCGGGCGGGTGAAGCCCAGGGACTTCACGCCCTTCAGCAGATCGGGGTGAAGGTCGAACGTGGAAAAAGCCATGCAACAACTCTTCTTTCTGTGCGGCGACGCGGTCCGCGTGCGGACGGCGGAGTGCCGCTCGATTTGAATCCGACGATTGGGGGATGAGAACGGGGACTGCCGGAAAGGCCGCCGTCCGGGCGCCGGGCGCCCGTCACGTCAATGGCCGCGAGGCGCGGAATCTTCCCGGCACAGCGGCGAACTCCGTCATTATTGCACATAGACCGTGCGAGAACCGCACCAGACCGGGTCGACACGGCCGGGCGTTCCGTTCGCCATGAGGCGTAGCAAGCCGCCCGGGGAGCCCGAGAGGGAGACGGCACTCGGAGCTCCCGGGTCTCGAAACGCACTGCTGGCCGGGTGCGGTGGGTTCTTTGGGGGACAGGGTATCCTGTGGGTCGGATGAGTGTAAGAACGGTCTTTTTCGGCACGCCGGAGTTCGCGGTGCCTACCTTGAGGGCGCTGGCGGCGAGTGAGTTCCGGCCGGTACTGGTGATTTCGCAACCGTCGCGGCCGGCGAAGCGGGGGCAGCGGCTGACCGACCCGCCGGTGGTCGAGGCGGCGCGGGAGCTCGGGATTCCTTGCGAGCAGGTGGAGAAGGTGCGCGATCCGGCCTTTCTCGCCCGCCTGGCGAAGGTCGCGCCCGACGTCGCGGTGGTGGTCGCCTTCGGCCAGCTCTTCCCGCCGGCGCTGCTCCAACTGCCGCGGCTGGGTTGCGTCAACCTCCACGCCTCGCTCCTGCCGCGCTGGCGCGGTGCCGCGCCGATCCAGGCGGCGATCGCCGCCGGCGATTCCGTCACCGGCGTGACGACGATGGTGATGGAGGAGGGGCTCGACAGCGGGCCGATGCTTCAGGCCGCCGAGCTCGCCATCGGCGTCCGCGAGACGACCGGGGAGCTCTCCCGCCGACTCGCAGAGCTCGGCGCGCCGCTGGTCGTCGAGACCTTGCGCGGACTCGCCGCCGGCACCCTTGCGGCCCGACCCCAGGATGCGTCTCGCGTCACCGTCGCGCCGAAGATCCGCAAGGACAAGGCTCGGACCCGGTGGGAGCTCCCGGCCGAAACGCTCGAGGACCTGGTGAGGGCCTTTCAGCCCTGGCCGGGAGCCGAGCTGCCGTTCGGCGAGGAGTGGGTCAAGGTCCTGGCCGCGACGCAGGCCGCGGCGCACTACGGCGCCGCCCCCGGCACCGTTCTCGCGATCGAGAAGGAGCGCCTGCTGGTCGCGACCTCCGACGATTCGGTGCTCGCCATCGAGCGCGCGCAGCGCGCCGGGCGGGGCCCGGTCTCGGGCGGCGATCTCGCCCGCGGACTTCATCTCGGTCTCGGAGACCGCCTCTCTTGAGCCTGACCGGAAGGCCTTTCGCCGGCGCGGGGCCGAAGTCCGCGGCCGCGCAAGGCGTTCCGGCTGCCGGCAGCGTCCGCGGCGTCCGGAGCCAGGCCGTCTCGATCGTCGAGCGCACGCTGGTGTCGCGCGCGCCGGTCGACTCCGAGCTCGCGGCGCTCGCGGGGTCGTTCGACGAACGCGACCAGGCGCTGCTGCGCGAGATCGTCTTCGGGACGCTGCGCTGGCTGAAGCGGCTCGACCAGGTTCTCGTGGCCGCGAGCGGCCGGACCTTCGAGCAGATCCAGCCGGCGCTTCTGCCGGTGCTGCGGGTCGCCGCCTATCAGCTCCTCTTCCTCGATCGGGTGCCGGCGCACGCCATCGTCAGTGAAGCGGTCGACGAGGCGCTGCGGCGCAGCCACAAGGGGGCAGCCGGTTTCGTCAACGCCGTCCTGCGCCGCCTCGCCGCGCGGCCGAGCCTCGCGGCCTGGCCGATCGAGACCAGCGCCGCTCTGACTTCTGCGCCGACCCAGTCTTCGGCCTCGGCGTCGTCCCCGCCTTCTGCTTTTGCCCCGGCGACTGCGGTCGATCCGGTGACGCGCCTGGCGATCGAGACCAGCCATCCGGAGGTTCTCGTCCGGCGCTGGCTGACGCAGTACGGCGAGCCGGTGACGCGGGCGCTCCTCGAAGCCAACAACCGGCAGAAGCCGATGCACCTGCTCGCCTTCCGCGACAAGGGCGGGCGCGAGCGCCTCGCGGAGGCGCTCCGCGCCGAGGGTGTCGAGAGCGAGCCGAGTGGACTTTCCGCCCAGGGGCTGATCGTCCGGTCGGGCAACGCGCTGCGGACCGCCGCCTTCGCGCGCGGCGAGTTCTACATCCAGGACGAGGTCGCTCAGCTCGCGGCCAACCTGCCCACGCCGCGCCCGGGCGAACGCGTCCTCGACGTGGCGGCGGCACCGGGTGGCAAGGGGCTGGCGATTCTCGCGGCGGAGCCCGCGGTCCGTCTCGTGGCCGCCGATCTCGCCTTGCCGCGGCTCGCAGCGCTCGCCGCGAACCACTTGCGGCTGCACACGAACGCCGCGCTCGTCGCCGCCGACGCCCAGCACACTCCTTTTGCCAGTGCTTTTGACCGCGTCATCGTCGACTACCCCTGCACGGGAACGGGTACTTTGAGAAAACACCCGGAGTTGAAGTGGCGGTGGAGCGCCTCCGAGCTCGAGAGGCTCGCCGCGCAAGCGGTGCGCTTGCTCGCGGGCGCTGCGGGCGCCGTGGCGCCGGGTGGTCTTCTCGTTGCGATCTCCTGTTCGCTCGAGCCGGAGGAGAACGAAGCGGCCGGCGAGCAGTTCCTGGCGCTCGTTCCCGGCTTCCGGCGCACCTCGGCGGCGGGACGGGTTCCTGCGGCGGCGGCTTCGGCGAGGAGTCGCGAAGGGGTCTTCCGATGGCTCCCTTCGGGCGACCACGACGGCTTCACCCTCCAGCTCTTCGAACGGCTCTCCTGATTTCTGCCGGAAATTCCAGGAAAACGTCGCGGAGCCCTGTATTGACAGGCTCCTGCACTTGCCTTATCGTCCTCTCCGTCATCGATTGCGATCGACAAAACCATTGAAACCGGGGAGGAAAGATGGCTGGAAAAGCCGACATCGTGGAGTATGTTGCTGGAAACGTGGACGGTCTGACCAAGAAGCAGGCGGGCGAGGCGTTCGACGCCGTGATCGAAGCGATCACCAAGGGCTTGAAGAAGGGTGATCGCGTGCAGATCCCCGGTTTCGGCAGCTTCAGCGTCGGAAAGCGCGCGGCGCGCAAGGGTCGCAACCCCGCGACCGGTGCCACCATCACCATCAAGGCCAGCAAGAACGCCCGCTTCAAGGCCGGCAAGGACCTCAAGGACGCGCTGAACAAGGGCAAGTAAGCTGCCCGGGAGTCTCGGGCAGCGAGGTTCGGACTCGTTCGGACCGCCCGTGTCGTTCTGATCGCACTGCCTGACGCCAGAAGCCCTGCGGAGAGATGCTCGCCGCAGGGCTTTTGTGCTTCTCGCCGGCCTTGTTCCCTCCCGTGGGGCCGGGTCAGCGGACGTCGCGGTAGCGCGCCGCGAGTTGCTCCGGCGCCACGCCGCGCACGAACTGTGTCCAGATCCACCAGTTGCCGAGCACGGTGCGCAGGGGGCCGCGGGCGGCGAAGCGCCGCGCCGAAGTGACGACCGGCTGCGGCAGGATCGCGATCCTGCCGCTCTCCCGCAGGCGCAGCATGAAGTCGAGATCTTCGAGCAGCGGCCAGTCGCGAAACCCGCCCAGGTCCTCGAATCGCTCCCGGCGCACGAACTGCGCCTGGTCGCCGAGCGCGAGAAGGCTCCAGCGTGAGCGCAGGCTCGCGACACGCTCGCCGAGGCGGTAGACCCAGCCCCGCCCGTCGAAACGGATCTCGAAGGCGCCGCCGACGGCGCCCGCGGCGATTGCCCGGCGGACGAGCTCCACGCCGCCCCCGGGAAGCGTCGTGTCGGCGTGCAGGAAGAGCAGGATGTCCTCGGGCTCTCGGCCCGCCTCACCCGCGGCCGCCGCGCCGCGATTCAGCTGCCGGCCGCGGCCGGGGGGGCCGGAGACGACGCGCGCCCCCATCTCCCGGGCGATCTCGACGGTGCGATCCCTGCTGCCGCCGTCGGAAACGACGACGTCGTCGGCCTGGGCCAGCGCCGCGGCGAGCGCCGCGCCGATCGCGCGCTCCTCGTCGAGCGCGGGAATGACGATCGAAACGCGCGCGCGAGGGCCGACCACGGGAGCTGCGGATGCTAGCATTCACTTGCGACCCAGGATCTCTCCTGCGCCTGCCCGCTCATGTCCACGAAACCTTCGGCGTCTCCGTTCTCTCATCTCGACGGCCACGGCCGCGCCCGGATGGTGGACGTCTCGGAGAAGCCGGTCACGCGGCGCGTCGCCGAGGCCTCCTGCCAGCTTCTGTGCGCGCCGGAGACGGTCGAGCGACTCGGCTCGCTGCCCAAGGGGGACGCGATCGCAGTCGCCCGCCTGGCGGGCATCCAGGCGGCGAAACGCACCGACGAGTGGATCCCGCTCGCCCACACCCTGCCCCTCGACAGCGTCGAAGTGACGATCACTCCCGGAGATGCCACGGTGCGTATCGCCAGCCGGGTGACCGTGACGGCGCGCACCGGCGCCGAGATGGAGGCGCTGGTCGCCTGCGCTGCTGCGGCGCTCGCGATGTACGACATGGTCAAGGCGATCGACCGCACGGCGGTAGTCACCGACCTCCGCCTCGAAGCGAAGAGCGGCGGGCGCAGCGGCGACTTCCGCCGCGACCACGACGCCCCCTCCGCCCCCTCCGCCCCCTCCGAAAGCTCCGGTCGATGATCTCGACCGGCCTCGACCTTCTGCTTGCGAGCCCGCACGAGCTCGCCGGGCGGCGCTTCGGCCCTGTCTCTTGTTACACATCT
>JAGPDF010000154.1 GCA_018057705.1 Thermoanaerobaculia bacterium
CCGCTCGTCGCCTTCTGCACCGACTCCGGCGCCGGTGCGATGGACGGCATTCTCTCGGAGCCCGGCTCGCACCCCCGCGGCTGGGGCTCCGCAGCACGCATCCTCGGCCACTACGTGCGCGAGAAGAAGCTCCTCACCCTCGAAGAGGCGGTCCGCAAGATGACCTCCCTCCCGGCCGCCCGCGCCGGCCTGCAGGCGAGAGGGATCCTGCGCCCCGGCCTGAAAGCCGACCTCGTCCTCTTCGACCCGGAAACCGTCGGCACGCGAGCTACCTACACCGACCCCAACCACTACGCCGACGGCATCCCCTACGTCGCCGTCAACGGCCAACTGGTGGTGGACGAAGGCAAAATCACCGAAGCCCGCCCCGGCGTGGTCCTACGAGGCCCCGGCTACCAGCGTTAGCTACCTGGGGACATATTGCGGCCGAGCAAGCGGTATGCCGACCAGCGTCCGCTGCAGCCGCTATGTGTCCCCGGCCCCGGCTCCGAAGCTACATAGCGTCTGTGAGGGGCGCTCCGGCGCTCGAGATCCAAAGTGGGCGACCACGCCTCAAATAGGAGCCCACTTTGGATCTCGAGTGCCGGGGCGCCCCTGGCAACGGCAGTGGCATGGGCCCCAGGACGTGCAGGAGTGAAGACAGGACCCTCAGTCGAGCAGGCAGATACTGCTGCAGCCGTCCCCGCTGTTGTTGTTGCCGTCGTCGCACTGTTCGCCCGCTGCGAAGTTGACGATGCCGTCGCTGCCACCGCACTGCGGCAGCGTGCAGTCGTAGTCGCAGAAGGCGGTGTTGATGCCGCCCGTGTCGCAAGCCTCGAAGCCGGTGCGGGCGAAGCCGTCGCCGCAGCGGGCGTTCTGGCAGTTGTTGGTGCAGGCGTTGGTTTGCACGAGGTCGCCGTCGTCGCACTGCTCGTTCGGCCGATTGACGACGCCATCGCCGCACTGCTCGAGCCAGCAAGTCGGTGAGCAGCCGTCGCCGGGAGAGGTCCCGCCGTCGTCACAGACCTCGGGCGCGAAGCCTCCGGGGGGAATGAAGCTCGGGTTGACGATCGAGTCGCCGCAACTCGGCGGGCTGCAGTCGAAGTCGCAGCTCGCGGAGTTCCCGCCGGTATCGCAGGCCTCGCCAGTGCTCGCGACGCCGTCGCCGCAGAGCGGCAGCTGGCAGTTGTTGCGACAGGTGTCGTCGTCGATCAGATTGCCGTCGTCACAACCCTCGCCAAGGATCGCCTCGTGGACGCCGTTGCCGCAGATCTCGACCTGGCAGGTCGCCGAGCAGCCGTCCCCGGGATCGGTATTCCCGTCCTCGCACTGCTCCCCCTCGGCGAGATCGAGCAGCCCATCGCCGCACAGGAAGCACAGCGGCATCCCCGGCTCCGCCCCGACGGCCGCGCTCCAGACGCACAGTCCCCCGAGCTCGAAGTCGTCGGCGAGAATCCAGGGAATGCGCCGCGGCTCCGACTCTTCGAGCTCCGCCGCAGCCTGCGCCGCGGCGATTCCGATTCCGGGCACCGCCAGCAGCAGAATGCAGCAGGCAAAGCGAACCGGTCGCACGAGCGAATCGCGAAGGGACATGGCGCTCCTCCCCATCGGGGTCGAAATTTTGCGGAGTCTAACCCCAACCGCGAGCCGGCCGGCAACCACCGCTCCGCTTGGGGACACATTGCGGCCCAGACCGTGATGCGCCGACCAGCGCCCCCCGCAGCCGCTATGTGTCCCCTCCCCAAGCAGAGAACCTCGTGCTGCTGCAGGCTCCGCCGGCGGGCATCTCTTCCGTCAGGAAGGCCCGAATGCCGTAAGCTCTCCACGAGTCCGGGTCGGTCCGGGAGGCCTGAAGCACCGCTACCCAAGGGGAGGTCCGAGATGCCGGATGCGAACCAAGCCGGACGTCGCGCCTCGGCACCCGTGGGAGATTGGCAGATTCTGTCGCGCCGTCGGGCCACCGTTCGGCTCGGACGGGCGACGACCGCCCTCCTGAGTCTCGTTCTCCTGTCCCCGATCGGTCTGTTGGCCGACCCATCGCCGCGATCGAGATGGTCCAGGACGCCCCTTGGATACGGCATTGGCGAGCGGGGCCTCTCGGCGCTCGACGTCGACGGGGACGGCCGAGCCGAGCTCTTCGCCGCCCCGGAGGGCGAGAACTACTGGTACGAGCTCCGCCGCGAGGGACTCTTCCGGCAGTCCTGGTCGTCGTTCCTCGACGAGGCCGAGCTCGTCGCCCTGGACGCGGTCAGCTCCCCGTCGGGGGCGAAGGTCGCCGTTCTCTACTCGCACTCCCTGCGGATTTTCGATGCGCGTTCGAAAGTCGAGCTGCTGAACGTCACGACCGCCACCTGGACGAACACCGACGTCGCCCTGGGCGACCTCGATCTCGACGGCGTTCTCGACGCGGTGGTCTGCGACGACGAGACGCTCTATCTCTACGAATTGGCGAACGGGACGCAGACCGCCCTCCGCCACGGTTTCGGCTGTTCGGACGTGGCGATCGGCCAGACGGACACCGATCCCCAGCTCGAGATCGTGATCGCCGGGAATCCGACCGGCGGCTATGTATTGGACGGTGTGTCGCTCGTCGTCGAGTGGGGCGACCTCGAAGGCTTCGGTCCGCAGATCGCGCTCGGAGACCTCGACGGCGACGGCCGTGACGAGATTCTCGCCTCGAGCGATTTCGACACCGCTGCCAGGGCTCTCGACCCCGAAAGCAATTCGGAGCTCTGGCGGCGAGAAGGGGACTACTATCCCCCGGCCCTCTTCGTGGCGGACCTGGATCCCGCGCCCGGCCCCGAGGCCGTCGTGCATGAGCGCTACGGGAGCCTGTTCCTCCTCGCCGGCACGAGCGGAGAGCTCCTTCGCGCCCATGCCGTAGAGACCAGCTCCGTTTCGCGGTTTGCCGCCGCCGACACGGACGGAGACGGCGACCTCGAGCTCCTGTGGAGCGGCGGAGAGTGCTGCTACAGCTATGACGATATCTGGGCCATCGAAGGCGGCTCGAACGTCCTTCAGCGAGTTTCGGAGGGCGCCCGATCGATGGAAGGCACCATCGCTGTCGGCGAGTTCGGCACTGATCCGGTGAAGGAGGTCGCCCTCGCGGCGAGGTTCAACGAGCCCGACCAGGCACCGGTGCAGCTCGTCGTTCTCGACATGGCCCAGGGCCGCCAGGTCCGCCGCAGCTCGTTCGATTCGACCACCGCCTCAGGGAACGTCTCGGCCATGATCGGAATGCAGGTCGACGCAGATGCGGCTTCGGAGCTTTGTGTCGCTTCGAGCGACGCCCTGGGGCCGGTACGCTGCGTCGACGGCCAGACTTTCGAGGAGGAGTGGGCGGGAGGCTCGCTCGGCTATGTCAGCGTGCTCGCGGCCGCGGAGCTCGACGGGGATCCTGCGCCGGAGATCCTCGCCGGAACCTCGGGACCGGCAATCGAGGCGCGAGAAGGTGACTCGGGCTGGCTCAAGTGGCGAACGCCGGAGATCAATCCGAATCTGGACGCCATCGATCGGCTGCTGGCGATCGACGTCGACGGGGACGGACTCGACGAAGTCATCGGGCGCCTGGCGACGTATTACTACGGGTCGGGGGCTCTCGCGCTCTTCTCGGGCGCGACGGGCGATCTCCTCAGCGGACCGTGGGCTTTGTCCGTCTGGGCCCTGGCGAAGCCGACCCTGATGGAGAACCCCCCGTATCGCGTCTACGTCGCGCTTTCCGATAAGACGATTCGCGGCCTCGATCCGCAGACCGGCACCCCCTCCGCGCCGCTCGCGACTCTGCCCGGAATCTCGCGCCAGCTCGCGGTCGTGGATCTCGACCGCGACGGAACGCTCGATTTCGTCGTCGTCGACCAGGTCATGTACCTCCATGTCGTCGACGGCGCCACCGCCACGGTCGCCTGGGCGGGACCGTACCTCGGTCCGACGGGATACGGCTGGGTCGATCTCTCCCTCGAGGCCGGCGATCTCGACGGCAACGGCGTGCCCGACTTCGCGGTCGCTTCCCGGTACGGTCTCTTCTACTTCGAGGGCCCGCTCTTCGAGGTGTTCACGGACGGCTTCGAATCCGGCAACACCCTCGCCTGGAGCGACACGCAGCCCTGACCTGGGGGGTGTCCCCTCCCACGGCGGTCGAAGGAGAGGGCTCGCTAAACCCCCCGCGTATCCTTCCCCCAGAGAATCTTGTGCTGCTGCAGCGTCAGCCGCACCGGCAACCGATCCGCGAGGATCCAGGCTGCCAACTCCGCCGGCGGGCACGACTCCCAAACCGGCGAGAAGTGCAGCGGACAGACCCCCGCGAGCCCGCGCTCCGCGATCACCCCGCAAGCCCAGTCGTAATCCCCCCGATCGGCGACGACGAACTTGATCTCGTCCGTGGCGCGCAGCCCCGCCAGGTTCTCCCACCGATTGTTCCCCGACTCGCCACTCGCCGGACACTTGATATCCAGAATCCGCCGAACGCGAGGGTCGACCGGCGCAATATCCAACCCGCCCCCCGTCTCGAGCAACACCTCATACCCCGCATCACACAGCGCCGTGAGCAGCGGCAGACACCCCGGCTGCAACAACGGCTCCCCCCCCGTCACCTCGACCAGCGGACACCCGAAGGCAGCCACCTTGGCCAGCACCTCCTCGAGCCCCATCCACGCCCCACCATGAAACGCATACTCCGTATCGCACCACGAGCACCGCATCTGGCACCCGGTGAGCCGCACCAGCACGCACGGCCGCCCGGCGAACGTAGATTCGCCCTGGATCGAATAGAAGATCTCGTAGATCTTGAGGCGGGCTTCGGTCATCAG
>JAGPDF010000155.1 GCA_018057705.1 Thermoanaerobaculia bacterium
GCGAGGTCGAGCTTCCCGAGACGCTCGACGAGCTCGTCGAGGTCGTTGCTCTCGTCGCTGTCGCCGAGCTCCTTCTGGATCGCCTTCATCTGCTCGCGCAGCACCATTTCGCGCTGCCGGTCGCCCAGCTCCTCACGCACCTTGGTTTTGATCTCCTCCTGGGTGTCGAGGACGGTGAGCTGGCGTTGCACCTGGAGCAGGACCTGGCGCAGGCGCTCCTCGACGGACAGGAGCTCGAGGAGCTTCTGGCGGTCGGCGGTCGGCAGTTCGACGTAGGCGGAAACCAGGTCGGCGAAGCGCGACGGTTCGGCGGCGATGGAGATCACCTGCTGGACGAGCTCTTCGGGGAGTCCGGCTCGCTTGGCGAGCTCGATCGCGCGCTCGCGGGCTTCGCGGAAGAGGGCGACGAAGGCGGCGTTCCCTGGGTCGGTCGGGTTCTGGTCGGCGGCGGTGATCGTCGTCGCGACGTAGTAGCCGTCGCGCTCCTGGTACCGCAGCGCCACGCCGCGCCGTTCGCCGTGCAGCACGAGCTGCATGCCGGAGAGGCTGCGCTGCACCTGCCCGAGGCGGGCGATGGTACCGACGCTGTAGAGCCCGTCGGGGCTCACGTCGTCGACGTTCTGGCGCTGCGCGACCGCGAGAACCAGTGGCTCCGGGGCGCGCAGGGCGGCCTCGATCGCTCGCAGGGTGCTGGGGCGGCCGGCGCCGATCGGCAGGGCAATTCCGGGAAAGAGCACGGCGTCGCGCAGGGGCAGGACAGGAATCATCAGCTGGTCGGTCATCGAGTCTCCTGCGACGGCGATTCCGCGGCATCGCGGCGTCGCTCGTCGTCGGCTGTGAAAACCTTCCGGTCAGCGGGCTTATTCCAGCCGCCCTCAGCGCTGCTGCCACCAGAGGATGACGGCCAGCACGACGCCGATCACGATGACGGCGCCGCGGGCTTTGGCCTGCCCGATGGAACGCCCCAGATTGGCGCCGGCGAAGCCTCCGAGAACCGCCCCGGCGAGCATGACGAGCGCCGCAGGCCAGTCGACCCGCCCGGAGAAGATGAAGATCGCCGCGGCGACGCCGTTGATGCACATGCCGAAGAAGTTCTTGAGCCCGTTCATGGCGTGGATGTTCTCGAGCCCGAGCGAACCGAGTACGACCAGCATGAGGATTCCGATGCCGGCTCCGAAGTAGCCGCCGTAGATCGCGACCGCGAGCTGGGCGAACCAGGCGATCGCCAGGGAGCGGCTGGCAGCGTCGCCCGCGTTGCCGGCGCCGGGCGCCCCGCTCCCATCGCTCCGGGAGCCCGCCGCATGCGGGGTCGTGAACCGGCCCCGGAAGCGGGTCAGGGACTGCAGGAAAAACAGCAGCGTCGCGAAGAGGATGAGGGCGGGCGCCAGGCGCGCGAAGATCTTCTCCGGAGTGACCAGCAGGAGCAGTGATCCGGCGGCGCCGCCCACCAGGCTGGGGACGAAGAGGGTCGCGAGCCACTTGCGGTGCGTGGCGACCTCGCGGCGATAGCCGTACAGGCTGGCTGCCGCTCCGGGCAGCAGGGCGACCGTCGAAGTGGCGTTGGCGGTGATCGCCGACTCGCCGAGCAGGAGCAGGACGGGGAAGGTGAGGATCGTGCCGCCTCCGGCGAGCGCATTCATCCCGCCGGCCGCCGCGGCGGCAGCAAAGAGGATGGCGGCTTCGCCCGGGGACAAGTTCTCCCGGGCCTCAGGTCGTGAGGCGCAGGACGAATCTCGAGGTGCCGAACTGGATCCGGTCGCCGTCGGCGAGCAGGCGCTCGGTAACCCGCTGGCCGTTGACGTAGGTGCCGTTCTCGGAGGAGAGGTCGCGCAGCATCCAGCCGGCGTCGGACTCGGTGATCTGGGCGTGCCGGCGGGAGACCGCGGGCTTGTAGATCCGGATCTGGTTCTCCGGCGTGCGGCCGATGAAGGTCAGCGGTTCGAGCTCGTAGGCCTGCGGATCGAGGTCGCTGTCGAGCGCCTCGAGGCGGGCTCTCGGTTCCGGCTCGGGCTGGGTCGCCCTGCTGCTCGAAGCCGGCTGGGCCGCACGCCCGCTGTAGGGATCGTCCGGCTCGACCGGCTCGACCGGCGCAGCCAGCGGGGTCGGCGGGCTGGGCGGACTCCAGGGAACTGCCGACGGCGGCTCGGTGGGCGCTGGCGCTTCGGGCGGCAGCATCAGGGTGCCGTCGTCGTCGCGCGGCTCGCCGAACGGCGTCGCGAGTGCCGGGGCGGGGATCGCCGGATCGACCGTCTCGGCCTCGGGCAGTGGGGTGGCGGCGGGGAGATCGAACTGCGAGGTACCTGCCGGCTCGAGCTCGTCAGGGGAATCGAAAGCGGCAGCGAAACGCGTCAGATAGTCGGCGATGGCGTCGGCGCGTTCCCGGGCGGCGTGCAGGGTCTCGGCCAGCCGGGCGGTGCGGTCGCGGTGCTCGGCGTCGTCGAACTCGCCCAGGCTGTGACGCAGGTCGATCTCCTCCTGGTCGAGCTGCAGGGTGGTGCAGGCATCCTCCGCCGCGTCGTGGAGGGGCTTCAGGCGGCCGAAGGTGGCGAGTGCTGCGTCCTTGAGCGGGAGGGCCTTGCCTTCGAGCGCCGCGATGCGGGTTTCGTAGTCGCGGCGCACACGTTCGAGGACCTTCGCCGACACCTGAGAGGCCGACTCCTGCATGCGAGCGAGGCGTTGCCGCAGGGCGTCACGCTCGCGTCGCAGATCGACCAGAGAGGTCAGAACGGAATCGTCGACTTGTCGCAGCTCTTCGATCATCACGCTGTCTCCTCGACCGGCCAGGGACGGATGCCCGAGGGGATTCTACTTCGCCGGGAGGTCGGTTATGGGCCGGCCGTGGGGGTCCTCGGGAGGGAACAGCATGAGGGTCGAGGTGGCGTGCGCGACGAGCTTTCCCCGCGGGTCGACGAGCTTCGCCTCGGAGAGCGCCGAGCGCCGGCCGAAATGGAGGACGGTTCCCGTGCAGGTCAGGCGCTCCGTGCCGACGCCCACCGGGCGCAGGTAGTTGACCTTGATCTCGAGCGTGGCGCAGGTCTCGCCGGGGGGCAGTTCGGTGGTCACCGCGCAGCCGCAGGCGGTATCGCAGATCAGCGCGGCGATGCCGCCGTGCAGGACGCCGTTCGGGTTCAGGTGGAACTCGGCCGGCTCGAGGACGAAAACCACCTTGCCCGGCTCGACCTCCGTGACCTGCATGCCGACCAGCTCCGCGACCGGCGGCGGCGGGATCTCCCCCGCGAGCATGGCGCGCAGGAACTCGAGGCCGGTCTTGCCGCGCGCCAGGGCGCGGATCTCGGCCGGGTCGTGCCAGCTGACCGTGCGCTGACGGAGCGGAAAGATCATCGCTGCCATTGGCGCCAGCGCCGGGATGCTTCCTGGCTCATTTCTCGAGCTGCCATACGGGGAGGCGCCCCGGCGTCCAGGGCGCGCCGGCGCGCTCGAGCTCGCTCTCGACCGCCGCGAGATCGACCTCGACGAAGCTCCGGAGCCGTGCGAGCTCCCGGCCGAACGCTTCGCCGGCGATGTCGTAGGCGTCACGCTGGGTCCGGGTCGGCTCGGCGGTCGAGGTCCAGCTCGAATAGACGACGTTCTGGACGCGCTCGGAAATCGACGGCAGGTCGGCCTCGTTGCGTGCCCGCAGGAATCCGTCCCCGGAGAGCGCGATGCCGATCTTCTCCAACTCGAGCTCGAGAGCGCGCAGACGGGCGTCGAGCCCGGCGGCCGTGCCGGGTTCGACACCCGCGGCGAGCGGCGCATCGGCTGCGATGCGCAGCAGCGCGAGCCGCTCCTCGAGCTCGCCGACCAGGCGCTCGGCGCCGAGCACGGCGCGCTGCAGACGGGCGGTCTTTTGCTGCCAGGCGGCGACCGCGGCGCGGTCCTTCGCCGGGAGTGTGGTGTTCGCCAGCACCTCGAGCTCGAAGTCGGACTCGCCGAGGAGCTTCGCCGTCCCGCCGACGACCTGCTCGAGGCGGGCCCGGTAGCGGCCGGGCGCCGCGAGCGGCCCCTGCGGCGGCGGCACGAACTGGGCCGCGACGACGGTCTTGGCCGCCGGGTCTGCCGCCGGATAGCGCAGGTCCCAGGTCAGGCGCTGCATCCCCTTGGCCGGCTTGGCTTCGAGGCGGCGGACGATCGAGCCCTGATCGTCCAGAATCGAGAGCGCCAGGACCGCGGCCTCTTCCTCGAGCTCGCGGCGCAGGGTCTCGAGATTCGGATAGGCGATGTCGCGCTTCTCCCCGATCGCCTTCTTCTCGGCTTCGACGCGCGCCTCCTTGCGGGTCTTCGGCGGCTCCTTGAGATACCAGGTGAAGGTCGCGCCGAACGGCG
>JAGPDF010000156.1 GCA_018057705.1 Thermoanaerobaculia bacterium
ATCGTCCGGCGATTGCCGGCAGCGTGCGACGGGTTCCCTGCGCCAGCGTCTCAGTTCGGCAGCAGGACGCTGTCGACGACGTGGATGACGCCGTTCGACTGGTTGACGTCGGCGATCGTCACGGTCGCGGTAAGGCCCTTCTCGTCCTTGAGGACGACCTTGCCGTCGACCAGCATCGCCTGAATCGAGGCGCCGGCGACCGTCTTGAAGCTCGTCGTGCCCTTGCCGTCCTGGATCATCCTGACGAGATCGGCCGCCATGACCTTGCCTGCGACCACGTGGTAGGTGAGGATTTTCGTGAGCGTCGCCTTGTTCTCGGGCTTCAAGAGACCCTCGACCGTGCCGGCCGGGAGCTTCGCGAACGCGGCGTTGGTCGGCGCGAAAACGGTGAAGGGACCGGTGCCCTTCAGCGTCGTCACCAGATCGGCGGCCTTCACCGCGGCCACCAGCGTCGTGTGATCGGCCGAGTTGACGGCGTTGTCGATGATGTCCTTGTTGGGGAACATCTCCTTGCCGCCGACCATGGGGTTCGGACTGCCGGCGCTGGCGGCCGAGACGACGGCGAGCGCTGCGAGGGCGAAAGCTGCGACGAGCGACTTTTGGGAGTACTTCATGAGCGGAGTCCTTTCGGGTTGTCGTTGCCGGTCTCTTGCGACCGTTCAACATGGACTACGCCTCGTGCGGGCGGGCGGATGGACCGTGCGACCGATCCATCCGAACCGGCTCGCGGCACGTATCGCCTCATCGGCGGGAGGAAGGACCGGGTTCAGGCGACGGTGCCGGCCTCGGGCTCAGGCGAGGGTTCCGCTTCCGGTTCCCGAGGGGCCGGGCCCCGGGCCTCCGGCGCGGCGTCGGTATGCAGGCCGCTGGCGAAGACGAGTGTCGCCAGGGCGAGCGCACACGAGATCCAGAACGGTGCGCCGGAGCCGAAGCGCTGGAAGGTGAAGCCGGCCCAGATCGGACCGACCAGCCGCGCGACGCCGCCGTAGGCCTGTTGTACCCCCATCGTCGCGCCCAGCTCGTGGCGCATGGCGAAGCGCGACACGAGCGACGACGACGCAGGGAAGAGCAGTGCCGTGCCGATGGGAATCAGCATGATCGCGACGCAGAAGGTGACGATCGTCGGCGCCAGAGCCTGCAGCGCATAGCCGGCGGCCAGCGAGACCAACCCGATCCGCATCACACCTTTCTCGCCGAAGCGGCGCACCGCAGGACCGAGCAGAATGACCCGCATCACCAGCGAGATCGCTCCGACGAAAACGTAGAAGAGGCCGAACGACTTCTCGGTGATTCCGAAGCGCTCCTGCAGGAAGAGCGCGAGGACGGCGTTCATCGCCATGAACGCCATCATGCCGACGGCGTAGATCCAGATCAGCCGGGCGACGGGGCGCCGGGGATGCCTGAAGACCGCGAGCATCCGCTTGCCGAGCGATTCGCGCTGCTCCTGTTTCGCCTCGGCGCGCGCCTCGGCGCTCGACGACTCGGGCAGCCAGCGCTTGACGAAAAGGAGATTCAGCAGACAGAGCGCCGTCGCCACCAACCCCGGTACCGCCGGCCCCCCGAAAGCCGCCAGCGAGCCCAGCGCCGGTCCGATCATCACGCCGGCGTTGGTCGCAGCGCTGATCCAGCCGAGCGCCTTGGCGCGCTCTTCGGGCACGATGGCATCGCCGACGTAGGCCTGCACGACCCCGGTGGTGGCGCCGCCGGCGCCGGCGACGAAGCGCGATATGAAGATGAGCGCGATGAGCCAGCCGGGCGAGATACGCGCCATCGCCCACTCCGAGCAGGCCAGGGCGAGGAGAAGGAAGGCGACCGCCGCGATGCTGATGCCGAACATCAGCGTCGGCCGACGCCCCTTGCGGTCCGAGATCTTGCCCAGATAGGGAGCCATGAGCAGCTGGGCGAGGGCGAAAACCGAGACCATCAGGCCGATGAGGAGCGGCGAGGCACCGAGCCGGTCGGCGTAGAAAGGCAGCACCGGCATCACCATCAGGAAGCCCATCATGTCGACGAAGACCGTCGCCATGAGCGCCCAGAGGCGCGCCAGCGAGACGCGATCGGGGGCCATTCAGCGGACTTCCTTCTCGCGGCCCCAGAGCAGGAACGCAGCGGCCGAGAGTGCCGTCAAGAGAACTCCATAGACCGCGGCGACGCCGGTTTCCTGAAGGCGGAGGTTGGAGAGGATCTCGATCGAGATCGGGCGGGTTTCATAGGTGTAGAGGACGATCGAGACCACGAAATCGCCGAACGCGGCGAGGAACGCGAGGCTCGCTCCGGCCGCGAGCGCCGGCCGCACCCTGGGAAGAGTTACGCGGACGAGCGTGCGAAGTTTACCCGCTCCGAGCGCAGCCGAAGCCTCTTCGAGCTGCGGATCCATCTGTTCGAGCGCCGCGATCGCCGCCTGGCCCGTCGCCGGCAGCGCTCGCACCAGATAGGCGAGCGGCAGGATCGCCGCCGTGCCGACGAGCAGAAAACGGCCGCTGGCCGGCGATTGGACACTCATCGTCGTCGCCAGCGCGACGGCGAAGGCGGTCGCCGGCACCGCCCACGGGACGGCAATCAGCAAACCGATCGCCCGCGACCAGAAGGCCCCGCCGGGCCGCCGGTCGACCGCCCGGCGCGCCGCGACGAAGCCGAGGGCGAGGGCCCCGGCCGTCGCCGCCAGCGCCATCCAGAGCGAGTTCGCCACCGGCCGCAGGGCCTCCGCCGTCGCCCCAAGCGATCGGTAGTTGGCGAGCGAGAGCACCGGCGGGAAGAGCTCGGTCGTCCAGGAGGCCCGCGGCACGAACGAGATCAGGATCAGAGTGAGATGGGGGAGCAGCAACAGGAGCGCCAGCAGCCAGCCGGCCGCGGTCAGAGCGATTCGCGCCGCAGGGCTGCGCACGACGCGGCGTTCCGGCGGCGTGCCACGCTGCGTAGCGGCGCGCCGCCCGAGATGCCGGCGCTCGAGGGTGCGGGCGACGAGGAGGCCCGCGATCGCCACCGCGATGAGGAAGAAAGTCTCGACCTCGGCGATGTCGACGTCGCCGTTCTGGCGCGAGGCGAGGATCTGGGTGGTCATCACGCGAAACGAGCCGCCGAAGATGTAGGGCGCCGAGAACGAACCGAGGGCGGTGAGGAAGGTGAGGATGGCCGCTGCGGCGAGCGCTGGCGCAAGCCCCGGCAGGACGACCCGAGTGAGCGTCCGCCATCGTCCGGCGCCGAGGGAGGCCGCCGCCTCGAGCTGGGCACCGTCGAAGCGCGCCAGCGCAGCGCGCGTGAAGAGATAGAAGTAGACGTACATCGAATAGGTGTGGACGAGGAGGATCGCGCCCGGTCCGGTCAGCCGCCACGGCGCCCCGCTCGACCCCACCAGACTTCCGACCAGACGGGTGGCCATGCCGCTTTCGCCGTAGAGGTAGAGAAAGGCGATGACGCCGACCAGCGGCGGCAGCGCCACCGGCAGCGCCAGGAGCTCGCCCAGGACCCGTCGTCCCGGAAACTCGGCGCGCGCGAAGAGGAAGCCGAGCGGCACGCCGACCAAGCCAGCGAGAGCCACCGAAGCGAGTGAAATCCAGAGACTGCGATAGAGCGCCGTCCACTCGTCGGGCCGGTTCACGAACTCGGCGAACGGTGCGCTCACGGCGGCTCCACCGCCGGAGCCCGCGGTCACCCCGGCCTCGGGGGTGAACGCCGCGAAGGTCGTGACCAGGAGCGGATAGCCCACCAGCCAGGCGAGAACCAGGAAGACACCCGCGCCGAGCCACCAGCGCCGCGCTGCGGTGCTCACGCGGAGGGCTCCGCGGCCGCGCGGGGGAACAACTTCGGGCGCGCGTCCGTACGCAAGCGCACACCGACCTGCGAGCCGGGAGCCGGTATCTCCCCCGCGACCATGATCTCGATCTCGAAGCCACCCGCCAGACGAAACGTGAGGTAGCTCACCGCTCCACTGAAACGAGCCGAAAGAAAAGCCCCAGTAAAGGGGGTTCCGGGCGCGGCGCTGTCGCAGATCTCCAGCATCTCCGGACGCAGCCACAGGTCTGCTTCTTTCCCTTTACCGAAACCGCGCGACGCGAGCGACAATGTCGCCCCCGGCGCGAGCGCCGGGCCGCCGACGGTCGTCGGAAAGAGGCCATTCTCAGCCTCCGGTTCGACCTCGACGACGGTCACCGGCAGGAGGCTCGAGCGCCCGATGAAGCCGGCGACGAAGCGCGTTGCCGGTTCGCGATAGAGCTCGTGCGGCGTCCCGAGCTGTTCGAGTCGGCCGCCCTGGAGGAGCGCCACGCGGTCGCCGAGATCGAACGCCTCCTCCTGCTCGTGAGTCACGAGGAGGGTCGTGATGC
>JAGPDF010000157.1 GCA_018057705.1 Thermoanaerobaculia bacterium
AGGTAGCGTCCGTGGTTCATGGCGTCGATCTGGGTCACCAGGTCGGAGGCGAAGCGGTTGGCGCTCCTGCCCTCGCGCAGCGGCTTCTGGTAACCGCTGTCGTCGCCGCGCACCGCGAGGACGTTGTCGATGCCGAGATAACGGAGCTCGATGAGGAAGTCCTCGGTCTCCTCGCGGGTGAAGCCGCGGCAGAGGACGTGCGGCACGGCGTCGATGCCGTACTTGTTCTGGATCAGGGCGCAGACGCCCATCGTGCCGGGCCGCTTGCGCTTCACCCGGCGCTGGATCCCCGCCGGCGTCTCCTCGTAGAAGACCTCCGCCGCATGGCTGGTGATGTCGATGAACGGCGGCCGGAACGGCACCAGGTCCTCGATCAGGCCCATCAGGTTCCGCACGTCGCCGCCGCGCAGCGGCGGAATGATCTCGAAGCTGATCAGCGGCTCTTTGGCGCGCTCGAGATGCTCGATGACCTTCAAATGCCCCTCCCGTTCACGAATCGATCGGCGACAAAAAAAACCCGCTCGCCGGCAGCAGTGGGAGCGGGTTCTCGAGTCCGGACACTTGGTTGCCGGCGATCGGAGCCCTGGGGATTCCAGGAGGACCTCGCCCGGCCGCATCCCCGTCTTGCACGACGGGAGGGCACCTTGGGTGTCCGCCCCAGGTTGCCGAGTCCGGAGGGCCCCGGGGGTCCACCGGATGCGCTCCGGTTCGCCGCCTCGCCCTTCGGACCGCTCCGAATGCAGCAAAAGCGTAGCTCCCGGCCGCCGGGCTGTCAACGCGTCCGGCGGGCGACCGGTGCCCGCCAGCCGCCCGCTGCGAACCTACGGGGCGCCTCCGGTCCGCCCCCGGTCTCCCCACCGGTTCGATAGAGTCCGGGGGTGCTTCGCGACTCCCAGAATCACGCCACCTGGCGCGCCTGGTCGCTCCTGGGCGACCTCGCCGTGGCGTGGATCGCGCTCTACCTCGCCTTCCAGATCCGCATCCTCGCGGCGCTCCCGGGCTCGACGCAGCCGCTGCCGCTCGAAAAACTGGCCTATTTCGACCTGATCTGGATCTGGGTCGTGGTCTCCCAGCCGGTCGCGCTCTACTTCTTCGGGCTCTACGAAACCCGGACGAAGCGCCCCCGGCTGGAGATCGCCCGCTGGGTGAGCCTCGCGGTTCTCTTCCAGACTCTCGCCCTGGCCACCGCCCTGTTCCTCGCCAGCCAGGCTTTCCCGCGTTCGGTGCTCCTGCTGTTCGCGCTGCTCAACACGGCTGCGCTCGTCCTCTGGCGCGTCGCTCTGCAGAGCCTCGTCCGCACCCCGATGCGTCAGGTGATCCTGGTGGGCTGCGGGCCCGCGGCGCTGGACGTCGCCCGCAAGATCCGCGAGCACCACTTTCACGGCCTCGAGGTTCGCGGTTATCTGCCGGTCCCGGGGAGCCGGTCCCCCGCCGCGCTGGAGGACCTCGATGAGCGGCAGGACGCGAGCCCGGACCGGAGAGACGACGTGCTCGGACGGCGCCTCGCGAGCGCCGCCGAGCTCCAGCTCCTGCTGGCGAGCGGCGAGGTGGACGACGTCATCCTGGCGCCCGAGGCCGACTCCTGGCAGACGGCGCTGATCGACGAGATCGCGGGCAGCCGCCCGCGACGCCCGACAATCCTGCTCCTGCCGGGCCCGTTCGAGAGCCTCATCGGTACGATGCGCTACCGCTGGATCAACGACCTGCCCCTGATCGAGGTGATGCGCGAGGGCGACTGGCGGGCGGCGATGCCGGTCAAGCGCGTCTTCGACCTGGCCGGAGCGGCCCTGCTGGCGATCGCCGCGTCGCCCCTGTTCCTGCTCGCCGCCCTGGCGGTGCGTCTCTCCTCCGCCGGGCCGGTGCTGTTCCGCCAGGAGCGCGTCGGCCGTGCCCTGCGGCCCTTCAAGGTCGCCAAGCTCCGCACCATGCGCCAGGACGCGGAGCGCGAATCCGGCGAGATCCTCGCGCTGCGCGACGATCCGCGGCTCACCCCGGTCGGCGGCTTCCTGCGCCGCTACCGGCTGGACGAGCTGCCGCAACTGTGGAACGTGCTGGTGGGCGAGATGAGTCTCGTCGGTCCGCGTCCGGAGCGGCCCGGGTTCGTCCGCCAGCACCTCGCGGGCGTCCCCGGCTACGCCGAGCGCTTCGCCGTGTTGCCCGGGCTGACCGGCCTCGCGCAGGTCAACGGCGAATACCACTCGACGCCGGAGAACAAGCTGCGCTACGACCTCGCCTACATCTCCAACCGCAGCCTCTGGCTCGACCTATCCATCCTCGTCCGTACCGTACGGATCGTCCTGACGTCGCAGGGCGTCTGACACCGCCTCGCGCAGATCCAGCGGGACCTCCTTCAGCATCCGCGGATCGAGCAGAACCGCCTGACCGAAGTAGCGGATCGCCCGCTTCCGCGCCCCCTGCGAGTAGCAGACCTTGCCGAGGTTGACCAGGATCTCGGGGCGGGGCTCGAGCCGGAACGCCATGACGTAGGAGCTCCGCGCCGGCTCGAGCTCGCCGAGCATCAGGTGTTGCCCGCCGAGCAGCGCCGGGATCTGGACTTCGGCCCAGTCGAGCTTGCGGGCATCGGCCAGCGCGGCGAGGTGGCCGCGGAGCTTCGACTTGTCGAGATCGCCGGTGCGCATCATCGCCAGAGTGCGGCGCTCGACGCTGTAGATGAGGTGCTGGGCGCGCATCAGGTCCGCGCCGCGCCGCACCTGGGCGACCACGGCCAGCGCCAGGAGGGCCGGCAGGAGGAGCCGCATCGCGAGCCTCATGTCGCGCCCGCCTCGTCGACGCTCTCTGCGACGCCCTCGTCGGCCCCATCGGAGCTCAGGATCCAGGCGAGGAACAGGCAGATCGGCCAGAGGGCGATGGCGATCCGGAACGGAAAGTTGGCGAGCGAGAGGACGCCGATCCCGGCGACGCCCGCCCAGGCGAGCGCGCTCGAGACCGTCGCCGGGCGGCTTGCGTCGGCGCCCTCCGGCGGAGCCTCCCCGCCGGCCCTCTCGCGCCGCTTTCGGCGCGCGATCCGCCGCGCCAGCAGGGCCAGCCCGAGAAGCAACGCGGCCAGCCCCGGCAGGCCGGTCTCCGCGGCGACCTCCAGCAGGTCGTTGTGGGCGTTGGCGAAGACGACGTTCATCTGGTCGGCGAAGAAGACGACGCCCTCGCGCAGCAGCGCCGTCTTCGCCGGGATGAACTCGGTGCGGTAGGCACCGACCCCCACCCCGGTCAGCGGGTGCTCCTCGACCATCCAGAGGGCGGCCCGCCAGCCGTCGAGCCGGCCGGTCAGCACGGAATTCCAGTCGCCGCGTGCGATCTGGTCGATCTTGCCGAGGCTGCGCTCGCGCAACGGCCCGACGAGCGAGAGCATCACCACGACCCCGCCGGCGAGCGCGGCGATTGCGAGGGCGCCGATCGCCGCCCGGCGGCGCGACAGGCGCAGCGCCCAGAAGACGAGCGTCCCGGCAGCGACGCCGGCGATCGCCGAGAAGGTCTGCGTCACCATCAGACCGTAGAGACAGAGCGCCAGCGCCAGGCCCGAGAGCATCGTCCGGCGGCCGCGGCGCCCGCGGGCGATTTCCGCTTGCGCCAGGAGCGCCGGCAGCACGAGCGCGGCCGCGAGATCGCCGACGTTTCCGGCCAGCGAGCCGATGGCGAAGCGCGACGACTCCGCGATGCCGACGAAGTTGTACGGCTGGTAGAGGCCGTGGAACTGCAGGATGGCGACCCCGGCGAGGATCGCGGCCGGGACGACCGAGAAGGTGAGCGCTTCGCCGAGCTCGCGGCGGGAGAAGCCGACGCTCCAGCCCCAGACCGCGAGCGCCCCGATCCAGAGGCCGACGAGGCCGCGGTGGACATGCGCCAGATGCGGGCTCGCGAGCGAGACCAGCGTCGCGATCGCGAGGAAGGGGCCGAACATCGCGACGAACGGCGCCCCGAGCAGCCGGCGCCACGCCTCCTTCCCCTGCCAGGCGAGCGCGAGGAAGAAGAGCGACAGCAGCGCCAGGGTCTCTCCGAGGAGCGCCTTGGGCAACCGGAAGGCGTCCTTCTGCGCCGAGTCGAGGACGAACGGCACGGCGATGAGCAGCAGCCAGAGCGTCCA
>JAGPDF010000158.1 GCA_018057705.1 Thermoanaerobaculia bacterium
ACGAATGCGGACTCGTTCGCCATGGAAGCGGCGATGGCCCGGGACAACGGCTACATCCCGAAGGCCAAGGCGGCCTCCATCCTCGCGCAGACGAAGCTCGCCGGCGGCGGCGAGACGGTCGAGGTCACCTTCAACGCGCCGAAGGAGCCGGGCGAGTACATGTACATCTGCACCTTCCCGGGCCACTACATGGGCGGGATGAAGGGCAAGCTGATCGTCAAGTAGGGCCAGCGGCTCCGAACGCCGCCGCAGGAAGAGTCACCCGGGCCCGGTACGGCGCGAATCGCTCGCGCCCACCGGGCCCTTGCTGCGTCAGGCTCCGCGCCAAGGCTAGAGCATCATGCTCGCGAGGTTGGCGAGCTCGCTGCGCTCGCCCTTCTCGAGCGACACGTGGGCGTAGAGCTTGTGCCCCTTGATGCGATCGATCAGGTAGGAGAGCCCGTTCGACTGGGCGTCCAGATAGGGAGTATCGATCTGGAAGATGTCTCCGGTGAAGATGATCTTCGTCCCCTCGCCGGCGCGGGTGATGATCGTTCGGGCCTCGTGCGGCGTCAGGTTCTGGGCCTCGTCGACGATGAAGATGATGTTGGAGAAGCTCCGGCCGCGGATGTAGGCGAGCGGCGTGATGTGGAGCTTCTCCTGCTCGACCATCTCGTCGATGCGCCTGAACTCGCGGTCGCGCTCGTCGAACTGGTGCTTGATGATGTTGAGGTTGTCCCACAGCGGCTGCATGTAGGGATTGACCTTGGACTTGATGTCGCCGGGGAGATAGCCGATGTCCTTGTTCGAGAGCGGCACCAGCGGCCGGGCCAGGTAGACCTGGCGGAACGCTTTGCGCTGCTCGAGGGCGCCCGCCAGGGCCAGCAGGGTCTTTCCGGTGCCCGCCTTGCCGGTGATCGAAACCAGCGGCACGGCCGGGTTCATGATGGCGTGCAGGGCGAACGTCTGCTCGGCGTTCCGCGGCGTGATGCCATAGGCCGGCATCTTCTGCACCCTCTCGAGAAGGCCCGAGAGCGGGTTGTACCAGGCGAGCGCCGAGTGCGAGGGGCTCCGCAGGATGAAGTAGTGGTTCGGCAACGGCACGTCGATCCCGACGTCCTGCGGCGAAACACCCCCGGACTCGTAGAACTTCTGGATCGGCGCCGCATCGTCGACCTCGATCTCGCTCTTGCCCTTGTAGAGATGGTCGACGTCCTTGATGCGGACGGTTTCGTACTCCTCTGCGCGCAGGCGAAGCGCCCTGGCTTTGACCCGCAGGTTGATGTCCTTCGAGACCAGAATGACGTCGCGCCCGGCCTCGCTCTCCTTGAGCGCGAGCGCCGTGTTCAGGATCCTGTGATCGTTCTTCATCGCGCCGAAGATGAGGCGCGCGTCGGTCGAGGAGTCCTCCGTGGCGATCACCCGGATCCGGCCGAGGTCGGGACCGTCGAGCGGCACCCAGTTGTTCAGCATGTCGTGGCTCGTGAGCTTGTCGAGCTGGCGGATGAACTCCCGCGCCTGGAGATTGATGACCGTGTCGCCCTTCTTGAAGTGGTCAAGCTCCTCGAGCACCGTGATCGGGATCGCGACGTCATGCTCCTTGAAGTTGAAGATCGCGTTCGCGTCGTAGAGGATGACCGAGGTGTCGAGGACGAAGATCTTGGGGTTGCGGGAGGAAACGGATGACGTGGAATCCGGGCTCGTCATACCGGGATTTTGTCATACCACCCCTGATTCGCTGAGCCTCAGAATCCGATCTTCGAAGCCCGAAGTGAGCTGCTTGAGTAGTCTGGCCCGCGCAGGGCGCATCCGCAGATAGGAGCGTGCGATGTCGAGCGTCAGAATGATCCGTCGGCTGGCAGAGGCGAGCTCGCCGCGACGGTGTGTTCCGATGCGCTCGAATCCCAGGACACGGGTGTGGAAGTGGTAGGGCGAATGGGGATCGTCCTCGAAGACGACCGTCAACAGGTGGGTGTAGCCGCGCTCGACCACTTCGGCGAGGGCGGCGCGCATGAGGGCCAGCACGACCGCGGTACGCGAGCGGAATCTCGGTGCGATCATCAGCCGGCCGATCTCCACGAAGCGTCCGGACGCTTGCAGGCGCGCGAGATCGTTGCTGCCCTCGATCTCCAGTCCCAGCTCCTCGGGAAGCTCGAGCGCCGGGTCGTAGGTGAGCCGGACGACGCCGGCCGTCTCGCCGTCGACGCGCGCCAGGAACCAGCTCGGGCCGTCGCAGGTCAGCGCGGATGCAGGAATCTCCGCTTCGGCGTCGGAGATCCACCCCTTCTCCGCGCCATAGACCTCTGCGACGACGGCGAGGGCGGCGGCGCGCTGGTCCGCAGACGAGACTCGTTCTGCCGTCACCCGAGCGGCGGGCGCTTCCGGCTGTCGTGAGCCCTGCTGCGCGGTCGAGCGCGTGACCGGGTCGACACTCATGGCGGTTTTCTCCCTGGGAAGGTGTATCTTGCGGGCGAGGAGGGCGAGACGGGAATGCACCTGGTCGGCGATGGCCGGAGCGAGGGCGCGCTCGAGCTGGCGCCGCTCCGGGGAATCGCCAGGAGCGGTCGCCCGCCATGCCTCGTGGTGCGCCGCAGTGTCTACGGGCTCGCCGATGCGCAGAACGAGCCTGCCGAGGCGCGGGGTCCGCAAGAGCCGGTCGCGCGAGGGAAAGTCGAGTCCCACCGGGACGACGGGCGCTCCCGAGCGCAGCGCCAGCTTTCCGAGACCTCGTCTTCCCGGAGCGAGATGCCAGGGATCGCGATTGCGGGTCCCCTCGGGATAGAGGCCGATGCTGGATCCGGTCGCCAGGGCCGTTAGGGCGCGGTCGAATGCCGGTGCCCCTGCCCATCCGGCGCGCCGGACGCCCTCGCGCCAGCCGAAGCGCGCCGGCTTGCGGTAGATCGCGATCGGATCGATCTGCTGCATCAGCCAGCCCGCGAACGGCAACTCGAGGAACATCCAGTCGACCAGGAAGCGGATCCGGCCTCCGGAGCGCAATGCGACGAGGGCGGCAGGCGCGACGATCGCTTCGTACGAACTGTGGTGCGAAAGGGCGAAGATGGCTGGATCCCGAAGCGCCGCCAGACGCTCGTGTCCTTCGACACGGATCGAGCCGGCGGTCAGGGTCAGGACGGCGCGCAACGCAAGGCGGGCGGCCGGCACCGGAAGCGCGCCCAGCGGCTGGCGGCAGCACCATGCAGGAGAAAGGCGAAGGGATCCGGCGGAGCTCACTCCGGATTTATACAGACCGGAGGTGAGCGAGCGATGGCGGAGAACCGACGACGGCGTTACGAAGCCGACTTCTGCCCGCTGGTTGGCGCTAGAATCCCTTTTCGAGCCCCATCTGGATGAGCGACATCGGCGTCGTCACAGTTTCGAACTTCCTGGCCCAGGCGCTGCTGGCGGCGCTGCTGGCCATCCTGCTCCTTCGCTTTCACAGCTCACGCAAGCATGCCTTCCTGCGCCACTGGGCGCTCTCCTGGTGGGCGCTCTGCGCCGGTCAACTCGGCGCGATGGTCGCATTCCACTTCTCGGCGTCGATGCCGGCTTCGGAGCCGACCCGACTCGTCGCGACGTTCGTCGCGCAGCTCGGAGCCTATCTGCAGGCCGGTTGGCTCATTCTGGGAGCGACCGAGCTCGCCAGTGGGCGGTCGCCTTCGCGGCGCGGCACACTCGCCATCTTCGGGGCTCTCGGCGGGCTGGCGCTGGTTTCAACTCTGGCCTACGCCTTCTCTCCCGATGCCGTCGCCAGCCGCAATTTCCTGCGTGTCAGCGTGCGCGCGCTGGTGGTCGCTGCGGCCTTCCTGATCGCCGCAGGCCTGCTGGTGCGCGCCTACAGAAAGAGCACGGCGACCGGTCCACATCTGGTGTGGATCGCTTTCTTTCTCTACGGTCTCGAGCAGCTGGTCTTCTTCTGGACGACGACCGCTTCTTCGGCTTCGAGCTTGCGCTACGGCATCGTACCGTTCGATCTGCTGATGGTCGCGGTGCTGGGAATCGCCACCGTCGTCTGGCTGCTCGAAGACGAGCACTTCCGGCTCGTCGAGGCGTCGCTGCAGATCGAGAAGCTCGCCTACTACGACAG
>JAGPDF010000159.1 GCA_018057705.1 Thermoanaerobaculia bacterium
CGATCGAGTGGCTGCTGGCGGAGATCTGGCCCCGCCTGCGCCGGCTGCGGCCGCGCGTGCGGCTGGCGATCGTCGGCGCCCATCCGCCGGAGGAGGTCGCCGCCCGGCACGGCCGCGACGGTATCGAGGTCTTCGGCACCGTCGCCGACACGGCGGCGTTCTACCGTGGTGCGCGAGTGCTCCTGGCGCCGATCCGGGCCGGATCCGGCACCCGCCTGAAGCTGCTCGAGGCCTTCGCGAGCGCGCTGCCCGTCGTGGGCACGAAGCTGGCCGCCGAAGGGCTCGCGGTGCGCGACGGCGAGCATCTCCTGCTCGCCGAGACGGCCGAGGAGCTGGCGCGGGCGGCAGCCAGGGTGCTCGCGGAGCCCGAGCTCGCGGCGGAGATCGCAGCGGCGGCTCGCCGGCTGGCGGAGGAACGCTACGACTGGCAGCAGTGCGCGGAGAAGCTGATGTCGGCCTGGGACGACCTGCTGGTCGAACCGGCCGGGGCGGTCGGACCGTCGCCCGCCGGCGTGCCAGCGCTCGCCGCGGCGCCGCCGGCGCCGGCGCGAGGGGCCGCCGGCGAGGTCGGCGACAGGGCAGAAGGGGAGGTCGCCGTGTCGGTCATCCTCCCGACCCGCAACGGCGGCGAACGTCTGGGTGAGGTGCTACGCGAGATCTTCCGCCAGCAGATCGACGTGCCCTTCGAAGTGATCTGCGTCGATTCGGCTTCGGACGCCGCCGACCTCGCCCGGATGCGCGACTTCCCGGTGCGCATCGTGCCGATCCCGCTGGCGAGTTTCAACCACGGCCTGACCCGCGATCTCGGGGCCCGTGTCGCGCGCGGGCGAGTTCTGGTCTTTCTCAACCAGGACGCCGTGCCGGCCGACCGGCTCTGGCTGCACCGGATCTCGGCGCCGCTGCTGCGACCGGGGCGGTACGCGGCCGTCCAGGGCGGGATCCGCGAGGTACCGGAGCGCGAGCAGGTCTTCTACTGGCACTCGGGCGGGCCGCGCTTCTACTTCACCAGCGAGTCCTGCGGCTGGATCGCCGGCCATGGCGGCATCGGCTTCTCGACGGTCAACGCGGCGTTGCGCCGAACGGTCTGGGAGTCGTTGCCCTTCGGCTGGGCGCCGATCCTCGAGGACAAGAAGTGGCAGGCTGCCGCAGCCCAGCGTGGCCTCGAGATCGCCGACCTGCCCGAGGCGGCCGTGCTGCACTCACATACTTACGACATGCGGACCCTCTGGCGCCGCGCGGCGAGCGAAGGCTTCGGTTGGCGTCTGCTGGGCGTGCGTTACGAGCGTGCGCAGATGCTCCGCGACCTCTTTCATGCCCGGACCCTGGAGCTCTGGCTGGAAGGCCTGCGAAGCGGAGAGATGAGCAGCCTCGCCGAGCGCCTCTTTCCCTGGGTGCGCCCTCTGGCGCTCTATTGGGGAAACCGCTGGGCGCGCGACGTCGCGCTTTAGACGAACTTCAGGAGGGCGGATCGAAGCGCGCGAGGGGGATCTCTGCCGGCGCCTGATAGAGCGCGACGCACAACAAGGCATAGAGGGCTCCGCGGCGGTAGCCGCGGCAGGCGTGGCGCTGGCAGCGCGCCAGGACATCGTCGCCCGGGTCGCGGTCGTGGCGGGCGACGCGCCGCAGGCCGGTGGCGAGCCCGCGCCGCCCGGCGTGGCGCCAGTCGAGGATCGCCTCCGAGAAGCCCTGCGCCGCAAAGCGGGCTGCCATCCAGGAGACCGTCAGGCGCTGCGTGCCGACATGGTGGCGCACGCCGGCAGACGGCAGGTAGAGGATCGCCTGGCCGCCGCGCTCGAGCCGCAGGCAGTACTCGATCTCCTCGCACGAGCGCAGCGAGTTGCCCTTGCGACCGAGCTGCTCGAGGAACTCGCCATAGTCCGTGAACGAAGTCCGCCGGAAGGCCATGTTGGCGCCGCGCGGCAACTCGTTGTAGCGCAGCGGCACCACTTCGGAGCCGCGGTCCCAGGCCGAGAGGTAGGGCAGGAACCGGCTGTCGAGCCAGCCCGGGAGGGCACCGTCGAAGATCGGTTCGACGGGCCCCCCAGCTGCGGCGACGCGTGGATCGCGAAACGCAGCGACATAGGCTTCGATCCACCCGGGTCCGGGCAGGGCGTCGTCGTCGAGGAAGAGCAGGATGTCGCCGCCCGCCTCACGCACCGCGCGGTTGCGCGCTGCGGAAAGCCCGGCGCGCTCTTCGCGCACGGCGCGCACCTTGCCGGGATGGGCAGCGACGACGCGCGCCAGCAGCTCGGGAGTCGCGTCGGTCGAACCGTTGTCGACCACGATGACCTCGGCGCGGCGGGGATCGACGATCGGCAGGAGCTCGCCCAGCGTCTCGGCGAGCCGGTCGTGCCGGTTCGCCGTGCAGATGGCGACGCTGGCGGCGGGCGATTCGGGTCCGCGCATCGGCCGGCAGTCTCTCACAGGCAGGACCGTTCGACCCGAGCGACGCTGGTAAGCTCGGAGCACCTTGGCGAAGACTCCTCCGCACGCCGGCGAGCCGGAAGCCGCCCAACCGACGGCGGTCGGGTGGACCGATTCGCAGTTGCTCGTGAGCGAGCACGTCATGCCGCTCGTCGCCGGCGGACCGAGCGAGGGCCACTGGCTGCTCGACCTTTTCAGCAGCCGCCCGATCTCGCGCCAGGGAGCCTGGCTGTCGCTGCACTGCGGCAGCGGAGGCCTCGAGTTCCTGGCCACCCAGCGCGGTCTGTTCGCCTCCCTCGACGGTTTCGACCCTTCGCCCGAGGCGATTGCGGCGGCCCGTGCCTGGGTGAAGTTCCACGGCGTCGGCGGGGTCCATTTCGAGGTCGGAGGCGTGCCCGACCTGCCGCTCGCGCGCGGCGCCTACGACCTGGTGCTGTCGCAGTACAGCCTGCACCGGCTGCCCGATCCGGACGCCTTCTTCGCGCGGCTCGACGAAGCCCTGCGCCCCGGCGGCTGGCTGATCCTCAACGAGTACGTCGGACCGAAGTACTTCCAGTTCTCCGAGCGTCAGCTCCGCATCATCGAGGAGCTCCTGGCGGCGTTGCCGCCGCGGCTGCGCCTGCACTGGCCGTCCGGCGGTCAGAAGACGCTCCATATCCCTCCCCCGGTCGCCCATTTCCTGGAGAACGCGCCGCTCGAGGCGGTGAGCTCCGAACAGATCGTCGACGCCATCTCGCGACGATTCGATCTGGAGAGTCGCCGGGACTATGGCGGTTCGATCCTGAATCCGTTGCTCTCGGGGATCGTGGGGAATTTCGACCTGGCGAGCGCCGAGGACTCGGCCTTGCTGCGCCTCCTCGCAGTCACCGAGCGGCTGTTGCTGCGTGAGGCAGCCCTCCCTTCGGACTTTGCCGTGCTGGTGGCGCGCAAACGTCCGCGTGCCTGAGCCGCGGCCCGGCCCTCAGCCCAGGCTCGCGATCCGGTCGGCGAGGCCGTCGGCGCCGGCGCCCGGGTCGACCACTTCGCCCAGGCCCCCGGCGAGGACTCGTTCGCCGAGAGCGCCGAGCGCGAAGGCGACGACCGGCACGCCCGCGGCGGCGCACTCGTCGAGCACCAGGCAGTGCGCCTCGGGCCAGATCGACGGCAGGAGCACGAGATCGATCTCGGCCGCGACCAGGCGCGCCGGCAGCGAGCCGGCGCGGAAGTAGCCGTGGACGCGGGTGCGCGGCAGGCGGCGGAGGCGGCCGAGGAGCGCGGGATCGCCACCGCCGAAGACATGCCACCGATAGCGGCCCGGCTGCTGCGCTTCGAGCCGGCGCACGACGCTTTCGAACTCGAGCGCCCCCTTGTGCCGGTGGACGGCGCCGGCGAAAGCGATGCGCCGCGGCGGGTGTTCGACCGTTCGGTGTGGCGTCC
>JAGPDF010000160.1 GCA_018057705.1 Thermoanaerobaculia bacterium
CCGAGGGCCGTGCCGACGACCACGTCGAAGGCGATCCAAACGCCCCACGGATAACCGTTGGAGAGATTGGTCACTGCGCCGATGCCGAAGAGAAACCGCCAGATCGCCACCGCGGCGCCGATGCCGGCGACGAGCAGGAGCCAGCGGAACTGACGGGTGAAGAGCGGGCCGGGGACCGGCGAGTGGACCGGCTCGTGGACCGCAGCGTGGGCGTTCACAGTTGGCCTCCCTCGTTGCCCGAGTCATCCTGGTTGGCGCGGCGATTGCGGAACATCACGCCGGCGAGCACGGCGTAGGCCGCGACCGGCGCGATGAAGCCCTTGTAGAGGCCCTCCTGGATCGAATAGGCCGTCCGTGGCACGCCCTCCGTGCCGAGCGCAGGCAGTCCGAGCTTCTCGAACGGCACGTGCGACAGGTAGAGAACCTGCGTGCCACCGCCTTCGAACTCGCCGTAGACGCGGTCCTCGAAGTACTTGCCCGGCTCGGCTTCGATGCGGCGCTTGGCCTCCTGCAAGAGCTCCGTGCGCTTGCCGTAGATCACCGCTTCACGCGGGCAGACTTCGCAGCAGGCCGGGCCGTGGCCCTGGGGATAGCGGCTGTAGCCGTCCTGGTCGGTGAGCGCCGCCCCTTCGATGCGGTGGCGGCAGAGCTCGCACTTGACGACATTGGGCAGCGCCTTGTCGAACTCGAACTTCGGCACGTTGAACGGGCAGGCCATCTGGCAGTAGCGGCAGCCGACGCAGTAGAACGGGTCCCATTCGACGACCCCGGTGACCTCGTTCTTGTGAAAGGCGTGCAGCATGCAGGCGGCGGCGCAGGCCGGATCGACGCAGTGCATGCACTGCGCCTTCATGTAGGAGACGCGGTCGCCTTCCTGGTAGAGCTTGATGACGTTCTTGGTCTTGCCGTTCAGGTCCTGCGGCATCTGCCAGAGGCCCTCGGCGCCGGTGTCGGGCTCGAGGTTGTTCGCTTCGCGGCAGGCGACGACACAAGCTTTGCAGCCGATGCAGACGGTGGTGTCGTACAGCATGCCCATCGCTTCGGGCAGCGGCTCGATCTTCTGCGCGGCTTGGGCCGGAGCACCGCAGGTAGCGGCAGCGGCGGAGCCGGCAGCGAGGACCTTCAGGAGACTGCGACGATCGGTGGTAGGCGCCATGGTCGGCCTCCTGTCAGTTCTTCGGCTTCGGTTCGTCGTCGCCGAGCTTCTTGGCGGCCATCCAGGCGGCGCCGACCACTGCGCCACCCACCAAACCCGCGACACCGGTCGCTATCGGGCTCACGCCGCCCTGCGGCGCATGGATCGGCGGATAGGTGTCCGGCGGCGTCGGCCGGTCGATCGGCACCGTGTCGTGCAGCGGCACGCGGAAAGCAAGCGCCTGTTCGGTGCAGCCGAAGCAGGGGTGCCCCAGTCCGATCGGCCAGGCTCCGACGACCTCGTTGAAGTGATTGACCGAGCAGTTGGCGTGCGTCGCCGGTCCCTTGCAGCCGAGGCGGTAGAGGCACCAGCCCTCGCGGTGCCCGGCGTCGCCGTACTCGAGGGCGAAACGGCCGGCGTCGAAATGAGCCCGGCGCGGGCAGTGCTCGTGGATGGTCTGGCCGTAGGCGAACTTCGGCCGGTTGAGCTCGTCGAGGGCCGGCAGCGTGCCGAGGGTGGCGTACTGCAGCACGGTGCCGAGGAGGTTGTAGGGGTTGGCCGGGCAGCCCGGGATCGAAACCACGGTCTTGCCCTTGAGGATCTCGTGCGCGCCCACGGCGCCGGTCGGATTCGGGTCGGCGGAGGGAATGCCGCCCCAGGAGGCGCAGGAACCGATCGCGATGATCGCCCCGGCTTTCTCCGCGGTCTCGTTCAGCATCTCGATCGCCGTCTGGCCGCCGATCTTGCAGTAGATGCCGCCGTCCTTGGTCGGGATCGCCCCTTCGACGATCAGCACGTACTTGCCGGCGTTGGCCTCCATCGCGGCGTGGCGGCACTCCTCGGCGAGCTTGCCGGAGGGCACCAGGAGGGTCTCGTGGTAGTCGAGCGAGATCAGGTCGAGGATGAGCTCGTCGAGTGCCGGCGCCGTCGTGCGCAGCAGGGACTCCGTGCAGCCGGTGCACTCCTGGAAGTGCAGCCAGATCACCGAAGGCTTCTTGCCCAGGACCGCTGCCTCGGCGAACTGCTCCGCCACACTGAGCGGCAGGCCGACCGCCGCCGCCGCGAGCGTGCAGAACTTGAGGAAATCCCGCCGGCGCAGTTCGCGATCGAGCAGGCCCAACGACGCATGGGACGAGGGGGTTTCGGACAGCATTTTCGCCTCCCTGGCAGGTTCGCGCCGACGGGTTGGGAGCCGGAGCGGGGGATCGTTCCGCTTTCTATCGGCTATGGGTATGACGCAGAACCCCCACGAGGGTGGGTGCTCGTTCGCGATCGGGCGGCCGGCGGGTGGGCGACGACCCCTCCGGGCGGGTAGGCGGTTCCGGGCCGCCCTCGCTTAGCGTCAGCTTCACCATGCACGAGTACTCTCTGATCCGTGCCCTGCTCGACCGCGTCGACGTCTCGGTGCGGGAGCACGGGGCGACCTCGGTCGCCGCCCTGAAGGTGCAGATCGGCGAGGTCGCGGGCGTCGAGATGGAGCTCCTGGCCTCCGCCTTCGAGCTCGCGAAGGCCGGCACCTGCTGCGCCACCGCCGGGCTCGAGCTCGTCCGGGTCGAGGCGCGCTGGGAATGCACCGGCTGTAGAGTCGAAGCGCCGCGTGGCGGCGTCCTCAGGTGTCCCGCCTGCGGCGGCCCGGTGCGGCTCGCCGCCGGCGACGAGATCGTGCTCGAACGGATCGAGATGGAGGTTCCCTGACCATGTGCGACGACTGCGGCTGTGGCGACACCGACAAGGTATCCGTAGAGATTCACGAGAGTCTCCTGGCCGGGAACGCCTCCCAGGCGGCGCACAATCGCGAGCACTTCGCTGCCCGCGGCATGCTGGCGCTCAACCTGATGGGCTCGCCGGGCTCCGGCAAGACGGCGCTCCTCGAAGCGACCGCGCGGGCGCTGGCCGCGGCACCAGGGGGCGGCTCGTCACACCACCTTGCGGCGCTCTCGGGCGACCTCGCGACCGACCACGACGGCGCCCGCCTGCGCGCGGCTGGCATTCCCGCCGCCACCATCACCACCGGCTCGGCCTGCCATCTCGACGCCAAACTCGTCCATCAGGCCCTTCACCACCTCGACCTCGGCGACGCCGACACGCTGGTGATCGAGAACGTCGGCAACCTCGTCTGCCCGGCGATCTACGACCTGGGGGAGGCGGCGGCGGTCGTGGCGCTGTCGGTGACCGAGGGCGAGGACAAGCCGCTCAAGTACCCGACGATGTTCCACGGCGCCGATCTGGTGCTGCTGACCAAGGTCGACCTCCTGCCGCATCTGCTCGGCTTTCGCATGGACGTGCTCGAAGACGCCCTCGCCCGGACGATGCCGCGGCTCAAGGTGATCCGGGTTTCGGCGCTCACCGGCGAAGGCTTGCCGGAGTGGATCGCCTGGCTCGAAACGCAACGCGCGCAGCTGGTGGCGGGTGCCCACGCCCACCACGCCGGGCCGCACGCCCACACGCACGCCCACTGAGCACCGCCTTCGCGCTCCGCAGGCGCGCGCGACGCGTTACCGGTGTGTTAGCCTCGCGGCGGAAAATCTGCACCGGAAAAGAGACGATTGGCGGCTGAAACCCTCCCGTTCCGCTACCTCGCGGTCGACGGCCCCATCGGGGTCGGCAAGACCGTATTGGTCGACAAGCTGGTCCGCCGTTTCGAGGCCGTCAAGGTTCTCGAGGACGTCGAGAACCCGTTCCTGCCCGACTTCTATCGCGATCG
>JAGPDF010000161.1 GCA_018057705.1 Thermoanaerobaculia bacterium
GGCCATCGTCTTCTCCCAGGCGTCGGTCGCCGGCCCGGCGAGGTAGCGGTTGCCGGTCGGATTGGCGAAGGCGTGGTCGGCTTCGGGGTAGATGACGATGGTGGCGTTCTTGCCGAGCTTCACGAGCGCGTGCTCCATCTGGCGCACTCCGTCCACCGGAATTCCCTCATCCTTGCCGCCGAAGAGCCCGAGGAGCGGCGCCTGGAGCGGGGCGAGCGCCTTCGGATCGCTCTGCGTGCGGCCGTAGTACATCACCGCGGCGTCGATGCCGTCCGGAATGCCGAGCGCGGTCTCGAGCGCCCAGCCGCCGCCGAAGCACCAGCCGACGACGCCGATCCGGGTGGCGCCGGCCTGGGTCGCGAGGTAGGCGTGCGCCTGCCGGAGGTTCTCGAGCAGGCGGGCCGGCTTCTCCATGGCGCCCTGCATCGCCGCCATTGCGGCCTCGGAGGTGGTCGCCAACTTGCCCTCGTAGAGGTCGACCGCGAGCACGGCGTAGCCCTCGCCGGCGAAGCGCCGCGCCATGGCGCGGATGTTGTCGTTCAGTCCCCACCACTCCTGGATGACGATGAGCGCCGGCAGTGCTTTTCCGCCCGGTGCGACCTGCGAGGGCCGCACGAAGTAGCCCTTGACCGTGACGCCGTCGAGGGTCGCGTAGGCGACCTCCTCGGCGGCGACCGGCTGCGCCGGCGGGGGGACCGTCGCCGGGCTGGCGGCCGCGGTGTCGTGCTGGTGCTCTTTGGCCATCTTCCCGGCGTGCGCGGCGTCTGAAGAGGGCGAAGCTGGGGGAGCCTGCGGCGTCGGCGCGTTCTGGGCTCCGGCGAGCGCCGTGGCGAGAGCCAGGACGGTGAAGGCCAGAGTCGCAGAGAGTCGGGGGTTCGGGCGCATCGGAATTCTCCTCTCGAAGGGAAGGCTGGAGCCTATCGAAAGCCGTAGAATCCCGTACCTTGAAAGTCCGCACCGCCTTGCTCGCCATGCTTCTACTGGATCTCGCGGCCGGCGCGACCTGGTTCGCCGGGCGCTACGGCAGCGGCCAGCCCGACGCCCTGCGGCTCTTCCTGGCCTGGGCGCTCCCGGGTCTGGTCTTCGTCTGCGGACTGCTGACGCGGGAGCGCAAGGCCCGCCGGGCGGCGGCCGGCCAGCTTCCGCCCCGCCTCCGGCTGCCGGGCATTCCGCTGCGCGCCCTGCCGCCGCCGAAGCCCAGCCTGCCGATACCGCCGGCGCCGCTGCCCGCCCCGCGCGCCGTCATGGCCCCGGAAAGCGCGCCACCCGCGCCCGGACTGCGCTGGTCGCGGCTCCTCCTCTGGATCGGCGTGGCGATCGCCGTCGACCTCGCACCGATCGGCATCGCCTATCAGCTCGGCTGGCTGACCCTCACCTACGGCGATCAGCAGCTCGCCGCGACCCGCGCGGCGACGGCTCTCTGGGCGCTGCCCCTCCTCGTCCTGCTGGCGGTGCGCTTCTACGAACGGACGCTGCGCGGGCGGCTTTACCAGGAGGCTCTCGAGAGTTGGGGGGCTCCCGCTGCCTGGACGCTCTCGCTGCTGTGCGGCACGGCGCTCGCCCTGCCGGCGATCGCCCCGGGCCTCTCGATCAGCGAGCCCGCCTTCGTCGCCGCGGCCCTGGTCACCGCGCTGGCGCGCGAGATCGGCAGTACGGTGCTCTATCGCGCCTCGGGGCTCCTTGCCGCCGGGATCTTTCGCGGCACACTGCTCTTCGTCGATTTCTACCTCATCGCCGACTGGCTGGCGCCGGTCTTCCCGAGCGCCAACTACGTCACCAGCGGCGACGTCTTCTATCTGCTGCGCGCCGCCTCGCCGCTGGTCGCGGCGCTGCTGCTGGTCCGCTTCCTCCCGGCGCGGGGAGCGCAGGCGCCCGGACTTCCAACTGCCGCCCCAGCCGCATGAACCCCGGGCCACGGCCGCGCTGGATCGTCGCCACCGTCTTCGCCTTGGTGGTGATGATCAGCTGGACGCTGGTCGTGAAGTACCTCGTGCCGCTCCTTTTCGGCCTCTCCCTCGCGCTCGCCGGCGAGGCCGCGGGAGGCCCCGGCGGCGTTGGCTCCGCGGCGCTCGCCGGAGCGGGGGTGATGTGGGATCTCTGGCCGCTCACCCACGTGGTGTTGGCCCTCCTCCTCTGGCAGCGGCATCGACTCGCCTGGATCTACGGCGTGACCCTTTCGCTCGCCGAATCGGCGGTCGTGCTGACGAAGTTCTTCTTCTTCCTGCGGGCCCCGGAGTGGACGTTCTGGAAGCTCCTCTGGTTCACCAACAAGGTCTACGTGCTTCTCTTCTTCCTCTGTCTGCTCTATGTTCTCCTCGGGCCCGGCAGGCGCGACCTCCCGGCGGAGGGAAACGCATGAGCGAGGAGGGCAAGCCACCGGTCCCGCCAGTCCCGCCGGCGCGCCGCCTGTCGCGCCGGGAGTGGCTCGCCGCCGCGGCAGTCGCCGGGGGCGCCGGCATGGTCGGGGGCATCGCCTGTAGCCCGGAGGGGAAGGCGGCGGCACCGGCCTCGCCGGAGGCGGCCCCCGTTCCCGCATCCTCGCCGCCGTCGCCGGCATTGCCCGCTTCGCCGACACCGCCGACAGCGCCGGGGTCCATGCGCTATCGCACCCTCGGCCGCACCGGCCTCCAGGTTTCCGAGATCGGCTTCGGCGGCTTTCCCATCGACGATCCGGAGGTCCTCGTCTACGCGCTCGAGCGCGGCATCAACTACGTCGACACTTCGCACTGCTACCGCGGCGGAGCTTCCGAGCGCGCGATCGCGGCGGCGCTCGAAGGCCGCCGCGACAAGTTCGTCCTGACGACGAAGTGGTGTCCGCATCACATCGGCAAGCCAGCGAAGAAGCAGGTCTTCCTCGACATGCTCGACGAGAGTCTCCGGCGGCTCGGCACGGACTACGTCGACATCGTGCTCAACCACGAGGTCGGCCGGCACTCGGACGACCAGGGGGTCGACCGCCTGAAGGATCCGGAGATGCTCGAGGCGTTCGCGGTCGCGAAGCAGGCCGGGAAGGCCCGCTTCCTCGGCGCCTCCGGGCACGACGGCGATCTGCCGCAGGTGATGGGTTACGCCATCGACTCCGGGCAGTTCGACGTCCTGCTCTGCCGCTACAGCTTTCTCGACTACCCCGAGCAGCAAAAGCTGATCGACCGCGCGGCGGCGGCCGGCGTCGGCTTCATCGCCATGAAGACGCTCGCCGGAGCGAAGGGCGCCGACCTCGACCGCTTCCGCGACCGCCAGACCAGCTTCAAGCAGGCGGCGCTCAAGTGGGTGCTGTCGAATCCCAGCCTCTCGAACCTGATCATCTCGATCTCGAACCGCAAACAGGTCGATGAGTACGTGGCGGCCTCCGGAGCGCCCCTGGCCGCGGCCGATCTCGCGCTCCTCGACGAGTACCAGGCGCGCTTCTCGACCGAGGTCTGTCGCTTCTGCAACGCCTGCGAGCCGGCCTGCCCGGACGACGTGCGGATCGCCGACATCCTGCGCTTCGCGATGTACTTCCACGACTACGGCCAGGAGGGGCGCGCCGTCGAGTCCTACGCCAGGCTCGTCGCCGCCGAGCGCGCCGCCCACTGCACCCACTGCGCCGGCTTCTGCGAAGCCGCCTGCGACTACGACCTGCCGGTCAAATCGCTCCTCGTCCGCGCCGACGCCGCGCTCTCTCTGCGCGGCGGCACCCAGGCCTGAGCCGGTTTCTGGCACAGGCCTTGCTCTCCCGACAGTAGAGTCCGAAGAAGCCAAGGAAGTCGAGGTTCCTACTTGTCCGTCTGCCTTCGCTGGTCGCAAGTTCTCTGCCTGTTCGCCGGCCTCGCGCTTGCAATTGC
>JAGPDF010000162.1 GCA_018057705.1 Thermoanaerobaculia bacterium
CCGCGGCCAACGATCTCGGCGTGCCGGCGTTCGTGCTCGCCGCGGCGCTCTTCGAGCGTTTCGCCTCGCGCGGCAACGCGCAGTTCCAGAATCAGGTGCAGTCGGCGATGCGCTTCGGCTTCGGCGGACACCATGAGAAGGCGGAGAAGGCGGAGAAGGCGGAGAAGGCGGAAAAGCCGGAGACGGCGTCGTGACGAAGAACGGCCGACCGCGCTCGGACGCCCTGGTCTTCTTC
Organism: Thermoanaerobaculia bacterium; assembly: GCA_018057705.1. NCBI lineage: Bacteria > Pseudomonadati > Acidobacteriota > Thermoanaerobaculia > Thermoanaerobaculia bacterium. The sequence continues at coordinate 236 of JAGPDF010000162.1, forward strand.
GGCGCCACGGGCGATCTCGCCTACAAGAAGATCTTTCCGGCGCTGCAGTCGATGGCCGGCCGCGGCCGGCTCGACTTCCCGGTCGTCGGCGTCGCACGGTCCGGCTGGACCCGCGAGCAGTTCATCGACCACGCCCGAGCGAGCGTCAGCGAGCACGGCGGTCTCGTCGAGGCGAGCTTCGCCGTTCTCGCCGCGCACCTGCGCTACGTCGACGGTGACTACAACGACCCGGCGACCTTCGCCGCGCTGCGCACGGAGCTCGCCGGCGCCCGCCGCCCGGTCGCCTACCTCGCGATTCCGCCGAGCCTCTTCCCGGTGGTGGTCGGGAACCTCCAGGCCGCCGGCTGTACCGCAGACGCCCGGGTCATCCTCGAGAAGCCGTTCGGGCGCGACCTCGCCTCGGCGCGCGACCTGAACCGGACCCTGCACGAGGCCTTTCCCGAGGAGAGCATCTTCCGCATCGATCACTATCTCGGCAAGGAGGCGGTGCAGAACATCCTCTACTTCCGCTTCGCCAACGCCTTTCTCGAGCCGATCCTCAACCGGAACTACGTCGAGAACGTGCAGATCACCATGGCGGAATCGTTCGGCGTCAAGGGACGCGGCCGGTTCTACGAGGAGACCGGCGTCCTGCGCGATGTCATCCAGAACCATCTGTTGCAGGTGGTGAGCTATCTCTCGATGGAGGCCCCCTCCTCGACCTACGACGAGGCGATCCGCGACGAACAGGCGAAGGTCCTGCGCAATGTCCGGCCGCTCGACGCCGGGAATCTCGTCACGGGGCAGTTTCGTGGCTATCTCGAGGAGCCTGGGGTGGCCGCCGACTCGCGCGTCCCGACCTACGCCGCTCTGCGCCTGGCGATCGACTCCTGGCGCTGGGAGGGGGTGCCGTTCTTCGTCCGCGCCGGAAAGTCCCTGGCGCGCACCCTCACCGAGGTGACGATCGAGTTCAAGAATCCGCCGCAGGTCGTCTTCGCGGAGCCGGCGCCGGCGATGGGCAACCATGTCCGCTTTCGCCTGAGTCCGCAGGTCGGTATCGCCCTGGGCGCGCGCGCCAAGGAGCCCGGCGAAGGGATGGTCGGGCGGCCGGTCGAGCTCTCGGTCCTCGAGGGCGCCGAACAGGGAAAAGCGGGACGGATGGAGGCCTACGAGCGGCTGCTCGGCGACGCGATCGCCGGCGACGCCACGCTCTTCGCGCGCCAGGACGTCGTCGAAGCGGCCTGGGCGATCGTCGACCCGGTGCTTTCCGGCAGCGGCCCGTTGCATATCTACGAGCCCGGCAGTTGGGGCCCGCCCGAATCCGACGCCCTCACCGCAGAGGTCGGCGGTTGGAACACCCCCGACGCCCTCGACGCGGCGCTGCGCGAACACTACGTAGCCGCTGCTGCCGCGGCGAGCCCGCCAGCCGCCACCACTCCTGGAGGTCGCCCGTGAAAAGAGGGGAGCTCGCCGCGACGCTGCTGCTCGCGATCTCGTTCACCGTCGCCCTTGCCGCACCCCGGCCCGGGAGCGCAGACCGGTTCGGCCGCGAGCTCGGGGGCGATCCGATCTTCGCCGACGGATTCGAGAGCGGCACCACCGGCGCCTGGAACGGCGATCCGATTTCCGGCTCGGACACGCTCGCGACCAGCGACGCGCAGAGTCACACCTATTTCTATCGCGTGCCGGGAACGCCCGCGCCTGCGGCCGGCCGCCCGGTGCTTCTCTGGCTGCACGGCGACGGCGGCAGCGGCGGCGGGAGCTTCGGCGCCGGTTTCTACCCGTATACCGATTCCGATGCGGCGATCGTCGTGACGCCCTCGGGAATCGGCCAGACGTGGACCCACGCCGCAGGAGACCTGGCAGGACAGCCGCAGGACGCCCAGTTCCTGAGCCTGCTCCTCGATCGCCTCATCGCCGAGGGCGTCGCCGGCTCGGCGGTCGACCCGGCGCGGATCTACGCCGGCGGCGTTTCGCGCGGGGCGTACATGCCGTACTACCTGCTGCAGCGGCCGTCGACGAAATACCGACTGGCGGCGGTCGCGGTCAATGCCGGCCTGCTCTACTGCCAGGCGGGCGATGCCGACTGCGAGGCCGACAACTCCAGCTCCGTCCATCACGACGCGCCGGCGCCGATCCTGCACATTCACGGCACGAACGACGGCGCCGTCGCACCGCCGCCGACCTCGACCTTCCACGATCCGATCGACTGGTCGATCGACTGGCGCGTCTTCTGGCCGATGAAGTTCTGGGCGGCGCAGCACGGCTGCTTCGACGGCGCGAACGCCGGCGGGCTCGACGACGGCGTGCTGCGCGAGACCTACTCTGCCGGCGGCAACACCGCACAGGTCTACGACCTCACCGGTTGGGATCCGAGCTGCGCCAAGTACCAGCTGATCCTGGTCACCAACGGCGGCCACGTCATCGCCGGCCAGGAGGGCCGCATCTGGGCGTTCCTCGCGAGCCACGCCCTGGGTGAGTAGCCACCCGCCCGAGAGATTGCGTGGGACGTGTCGAACGACGAGGATCCTGCAGGTCCTCTGGACTTCGTCTCCTTGCCCTCATGGGCAGGTCTCGAAGCGCGAAGTCGGAAGAGACCTTCGATACGATTCCGCGCGCGGCTCCGCGACAGGACCGACCCGGTCCTGTCGGATGGAGATTTACCGCCCCATCAGCTTCTGAGAAAGAGGACTGCGGCATGCACAACTCCAGGGCGATTCGTCTCGCGATGGTCGTCGTCACAGTCTGGGCGCTCGCCGCCATGCCGGCCTGGGCGGCCTCGAACAAGTACCGCATCCAGGTGAGCGAGGGCGCGAAATCGGACGGCGAGATCGTCTTCGCCTTCTCTCCCGAAGGTGTCGCCGCCTTCGAGGTCGCCGTCCCGATCGCCAAAGGCACCGGCGAGAACGCCGTCGCCCGGAAGATCCGCGACGTCCTCCGGGAGAAGCTCGATCCCAAGGCGTACTCCGTCGAAGTCGACGACGGCGAGGACGTCCTGGTGAAGAAGGCGGCAGGTCAGCCCAACTTCGGCCTCAAGGTCGCGAGCAACTCCGTCAAGGCCGTGCGCATCGGCCTCGACCGCGAGTAGCCGGCCGGCGCGGGCCGAAGCCGAAAGGCGGATCGCGCCGGCGCGGAAGGCTCTCTGCGACTCCCTCCGGGCTAGTACTCGACGATCTTGTCCGGACGCAGGAACCAGCCTGCCTCGCCGGCAGCGAGCTTGTACTGGATCTGGCGCATGCCGCCGGTCGGCTGGGCGCTGCTGTCGCCATCGCGGTACACGGGGAAGCGACGGACGAGGCTGTTCTCGACCACCCGGAACTCGTCGTGGCCGAGATACCCCGTGACCGCCTTCGGATCGTCGGCGATCGGCGGCAGGTAGATATCGCTCAGTGATTTGCGTTTGTTCGCAGCGAAGGCGACGAGAGAGCCGTGGGAGCCGCTGCCCGCCGACCGGACGTAAACGTAGACCTCCGGCGAGCCGTCGACGTCGAGGTCGGCGACCTCGGCGAAAACGATCTCGCCGTCCACCTCGCGCGTGACCGGCGAGTTGTCGATCTCGAGCCCGCCGGGGACAACGGTCAGCGCGGG
>JAGPDF010000163.1 GCA_018057705.1 Thermoanaerobaculia bacterium
ACTCGGTACCGGCGAAGAGAAGATTGCGGTCGCGCGGGTCCTCGACCAGGGCGTAGACCGTGCCGCGCTCCGGCAGGTCGCCGGCGATCGAGGTCCAGCTGCGCCCGCGGTCGGAACTGCGCAGGACGTAGGGTTTGAAGTCGCCCATCTTGTGGTTGTCGAAGGCGGCGTAGACGATCCCGGCGTCGTGACGCGAGGCGACCAGCCGGGAAACGTAAGTGAGGTCCGGAATGCCGGGGAAACTCTCGCCACGCCGCCAGTGGGTGCCGCCGTCTTCCGAGACCTGGATCAGGCCGTCATCGGTGCCGACGAAGAGCAGGCCCGCCGCGAGCGGCGATTCGGCGAGCGCGACGATGTTGCCGTAGATCGAGGTCGAGGCGTTCTTGGCCACCGCTTCGGGCCGCTGGATCCGGCCCATGACCTTGAGCTGGTTGCGGTCGAGCTGACGCGTGAGATCGGGCGAAACCGCCTGCCACGAGTCGCCGCGGTCGTCGCTGCGGAAGAGCCGGTTGGCCGCGAAGTAGAGGCGGGTGGGCGAATGCGGCGACAGAACCAGCGGCGAGTCCCAGTTCCAGCGCAGCGGCAGCTCGCCGGCGCCGGGCTGCGGCTGGATGTCGAGGTTCTCGCCGCTCCGGCGGTCGAAGCGCGTCAGCACGCCGTGCTGCGCCTCGGCGTAGACGATGTTGGGATCGGTCGGATCGGCGGCCGTCCAGAAACCGTCGCCGCCCTGGGTGACCTCCCAGTCCTCGTTGGCCGGCCCCTGGTAGCGCAGCGTGCGCGAAGGGCCGCAGAGGGAGTAGTTGTCCTGGGTGCCGCCGCAGACGTTGTAGAACGGCAGCGCGTTGTCGACGCCGACGCGATAGAACTGGGTGAGCGGGAGATTCTCGAAGAAGCGCCAGGTGGCGCCGCGGTCGAAGCTCTCGTAGAGGCCACCGTCGCCCCCGACGAGGTAGTGCAGGGGCTCTTTCGGGTCGATCCAGATGGCGTGGTTGTCGACGTGCTTCGCCTTCTCGCCGAGGCGGCGGAAGTTCGTGCCGCCGTCGTCCGAGACCTCGAGGTAGGTGTCCATCGAATAGATGCGGTCGAACTGGTGCGGATCGGCGAAGATCTCGGAGTAGTAGTTGCCGCTCGTCGAATGCGCCGAGCGCTTCTCCCAGCTCTCGCCCCGATCGGTGGAGCGGAAGAAGCCGCCCTGGTCCTCTTCGGCTTCGATGATCGCGTAGAGAACGTCCGGGTTCTGCAGTGAGTGGGCGAGGCCGATCCTGCCGATCTCCCCCTTGGGCAGCCCGGAGTCGAGCTTGCGCCAGCTCTTGCCGCCGTCGACCGTCTTGTGGAGAGCCGACTCGGGACCGCCGCCGACCAGCGTCCAGACATGGCGCCGGCGCTGGTGCGCGGCGGCGTAGACGGTGTCCGGGTCGCGTGGGTCGAGAAGGATGTCGGCGATTCCGGTCTCGTCGCCGATCGCGAGCACCCGCGTCCAGGTCTCGCCGAAGTCGACGCTCTTGTAGACGCCGCGCTCGCCGCCGCTGCTCCAGAGCGGGCCGTAGGCCGCCACCCAGACGACCCGCGAGTCGCGCGGATCGACGAGGATGCGGCCGATGTGCTCGGACTTCTCGAGCCCCATGCGCTTCCACGACTTGCCGCCGTCCAGCGTGCGGTAGACGCCGTCGCCGTAAGAGACGCTGCGCTGGTTGTTGTTCTCGCCGGTGCCGACCCAGACGACGTTGGGGTTCTTCGGGTCGATGGCCAGGGCGCCGATCGAATAGGAGCCTTCGCCGTCGAAGACCGGCGCCCAGGTGGTGCCGGAGTTGGTCGTCTTCCAGACGCCGCCGGAAGCCGCCGCCACCCACCAGGTCTTGCTGTCGGTCGGATCGACCGCGAGGTCGCTGATCCGCCCGGAGGTGAGGGCCGGGCCGATCGAGCGCAGGGTGAGCCCGGCGAAGGTGGCGCTCGCGAGCGGCCCTTCGTCCTTCTTCGAATCCGGCTTGGCGGGCGTCGCGGCGAAGCCTGCGGCGGCGATCGAGAGTGCGAGGGCGGAGGTGAGAAGGACTCGCTTCATGACAGCTCCTGGCAAGAGAGAGATCCGGAAAGAGGTGCATACGAAAAAACGCCGGACCAGGTTGCGGTCCGGCGTCGAAATGCTAGCAGGGGAGAGTGGTTCGCGTCAGGAGCCCTGCTTGGCTTCCATGTTGATCTCGACCGCGACTTCGTCCGAAAGCAGCAGGCCGCCGTTGTCGAGCGCGCGATTCCAGTTGATGCCGTACTCCTTGCGGTCGAGCTTGGTGGCGACGGAGAAGCCGACAATCGACTTGCCCTCTTTGGTCTTCATCTCGCCCGTCAGGACGACCGGGAGGGTGACGACCTTGGTGACGCCGCGCATGGTGAAGTCGCCGGTCACCTTGTACTCGCTGTCCGAGACCTTCTCCACCTTCGTGCTCTTGAACGTGATCTCGGGGAACTTCTCGACGAAGAAGAAGTCCTCGCTGCGCAGATGCTTGTCGCGGTTCTCGTTGGAGGTGTCGATCGATGTCGCCTGGATCTTGAACTCGACCGACGCGGCGGCGAGGTTGGCGTCGTCCTTGACGATCGTCCCGGAGAACTCACCGAAGGAGCCGCGCACCTGCGACATCATGTGGCGGATCGTGAAGCCGACATGGGTGTGCGCCTTGTCGGCGGTGTAGGTGATCGCCGTCGAGGTGGCTGCGGCCGCCGCGGGGGCTGCGGTCTGGGCGGCGGCCCCTGCGACGCCGGCGACCCCGGCGAGAACTGCGAAAACGGTGGCGAGGGCGGCGACTGCGGTGAACTTCTTCATCTCTGCTTCTCCTCTTTCTCTGGGTGATCGGAATGGTCACAGGTACCGTAGAGCCCCTCGCGCAGGTCGTCGAGAAGCTGAATGAGTTGCCTGGCGTCGGTTTCGGACAGCGAGTGGAAACAGTCACGGAGCGTCTCGAGCATCGGCTGCTCGAGGGCGGTCAGAAGGGCGAGCCCCTCTTCCGAGATGGTGCAGAGCACCCGCCGCCGATCCTTCCGGCAGCGCAGGCGCCCGATCAGTTTCTTGGCTTCGAGGCGGTCGAGCAGACGGGTGATGCCGGGGGCGTGCTCGATCATGCGGGTAGCGATCTCGAGCGTCGGGACGGCCTCCGGGTGTGCGCCGCGCAGAATGCGCAGTACGTTGTACTGCTGGGCGGTGATGCCGTGGGGTTCGACGGTGGCCGCCAGACGGCGCTGCAGCTGGTCGCTCGTCCGCAGGAGCGCGACGCCGGCCTCCTGGAACGCCGATGCGAACGGCCTGGTCTGGCGGATCTCCTGCTGGATCTTGCTCTCGGGCATCGGGAGAAAAGTATGGCAGTGAATGATTGATCTGTCAACTATCAGTCTGGCATGGTTCCCGGAGGGCCACTTCTGTCGGAACACGAGCCTCAGTCGCTGTCGAGGCGGGGGATCGGGTCGACGTAGAGCCGGCCGCCTTCGTCCTTGACGGCGAGCGGGCGTAGCGGCAGGTCCGGCTCGGTGAGGCAGGCGCCGGTGGCGAGGTCGTAGCGCCAGGCGTGGCGCGGGCAGGTCACGATCGAGCCCCGCCCGCCCTCCCGGAGCCCGGCCGAGAGGTCGGCGCCCTGGTGGCGGCAGGCGAGCTCGAGGGCCGAGATCGTGCCGTCCCCGGACTGACGAATCCCGACCGGGCGTCCGAGCAGGTGGCGCACGTGCAGCTCGCCAGGGG
>JAGPDF010000164.1 GCA_018057705.1 Thermoanaerobaculia bacterium
TGTCGAGCCTATCGAACCGTCGTCCCCCTTCCCCGGGGCTCCGCCCCCCCGGCGGACGGCAACTCCCGAGGCCGGCGGACGTAAGATCAGGGTGTGAGACGCCAGCAGACGCAGGCGAAGCGGCCGTCGGCCTGGACGCGGACCGAGACCTTCCTCCTCAACTATACCCGGGGCTTGTCGGGCGAGGAGTTGCGGCGGCTTTTCGACCGCGATGCCAAGGGGGCGTATTCGGTCCTGATGCGCGACCGCGAAGCGCAGGTCGAGAACGTCGCGGGCGTGAAGCGCTATTTACGTGCCGCGAAGCTTCTCTTCCTCAGCCTCTCCGAGAAGCTCTCGCCACGCCGCCGGCTGCTCTTCGGGATCGCGATCCTCGCCGCCGTCGTCGGGATCATCGACCCGCAGATCAGCTGGGTGGACGGGGATCGTCACGGCAGTCTCGGCGGATCGAGTCTCTTCTTCGTAGTCGCGATCGTGCTGCTGCTCCTCCTGCTGGCCTTCGAGATGGTCGACCGCGTCCTGGTGCGCGACGAGATCCAGATTGCCCGCCAGCTCCAGCGCGAGCTGCTGCCCAAGGCGAGCCCCGATCTGCCGGGCTACGCCTTTGCCCATTCGTCGCGCACCGCCAACGACATCGGCGGCGACTACTACCAGTTTCAGCGCCTGCCCGACGGCCGGATGGCGATCGTCGTCGCCGACGCCAGCGGCCACGGCATGGCGGCGGGGCTGCTGATGGCGATCGCCGACGCGACCCTGCATATCGCGCTCGAGCTCGATCCGACGCCTGTCGCCGTCTCGACCCTGCTGCAGCGCGCCATCTGGCGCACCGGCGACCGGCGCTCGTTCCTCACTCTCTTCTACGCCCTGCTCGACCCGGCGACCGGCGACGTCGAGTACGTCTGTGCCGGCCATCCTTTCCCGCTGCTCCGGCGAGCCGACGGCACCATCGAAGAGCCCGCCCTGGGATCGTTCCCCCTCGGCATGCGCGAGACGGTGAAACCGGCCAGCGGGCGGCTCCATCTTGCGCCCGGCGACCTCCTGCTGTTGTTCAGCGACGGACTCTTCGAGGGCGTCGATCGCTCCGGGCAGGCCTTCGGCTTCGATCGCCTCCGTGCAGCGCTCGCCGCCGGCGGCGCCGCGGTGCGGTCGCACGACGCGATCCTCGCCGCATTCGAACGCCATGTCGGCGGAGAGCCGCTCGCCGACGACCTGACGGTCGTCGTCGTCGAGCGACTCCCCCTGGGGAGCGAATCGCAGTAGATTCAGCTGGATCATGAACGCTCTCGTCGCCCGCCTGCGCACCTCGGAACGGGCCTGGAGCGGGGCGCTCTTTTGCGGACTCTGCCTGGTGCTGGTTTCGGGCAGCCCGACCGGCGCGGTGCCGGCAAGTCTCCTCGCTCAGGCCGAAGCCGCCGCGCTCGGGACCCTCCTCGCTCTCTGGGTGGCGCGCGCGACGGGGCTGCGGCGGCACGGCCTGGCGATGGCGCTCGCTGCCCTGTTCACCACTCCGCTGCTGCCCTACGCCTTCGTTCCCGGCGAGATCAGACCGGCGCTCCTCCTCTTCGCAGCGGGCTTTCTCGCCATCGGCCCGACGCGGTTGCGCTCGCCGGCCCGCGACCTCGGGCTCCTCCTCGCCTCGTCCGGCATCCTCCTGCTCGCTCCCAGCGGCCGCCTTCTCCTGCCCGTGCTCTTGTGGCTGGCCTGGTGCGCCGCCGAACGCCGCGGCACGGAGCGGCGCGTCGATCCGAAGCCCGGCTTTTACGCCGTGGCCGCGATCCTCGCAGGGCTCGCCCTTGTGGGGGCATGGAGGCTCGATCGGGGACCGATCGCGTTCGCCGGTTCCCCGATCGAGTGGCTGATCCATGTCCACGGCTTCCTCCTGTCGCTCAACAAAGGCCTGGTCCTGTTTGCACCTCTGGTGCTCATCGGGCTCTGGCGGGCGTTTCGCGGCGCCGTCACCGATCGCCGGACCGGCCGCTTCGCGCTCTTTGCCGCCGCCAGCCTGATCGTGCCGTTCGCCGGACTCGAACAGTGGTGCGACGCCTCCTGGGGACCGCGCCACCTGCTCGCCGCACTCGCTCCGGCGCTCCTCGCCGTCGCGCTCTCGCGCACCGAGCGCGCCCGGCGCGGCGGCCACCGGCGCTGGATCCTCGCCGCAGTCGTTTGCGGCCTCGCGGTCAACACGCTGGGCACCGCGATTCCCCAGACGGCGCTCGCCGAGGTCGCCGGACCGGCGCGCACGGAGACCTCCGTCGCGCTGCTGTTCGATCCGGCCTGGAACCATCCGCGCGTCAACGCGGCTCTCCTGGGCGTCTGGCTGGTCGCTCGTCTCCCCTTCCTCCCACCGCTCCCGGAGCTCGCCGAGTCGACGGTCACCGCGGCGGCCACTCCCGGTCCTGTCCTCCTCCGCGTCTTCGACACCGTCGAGCGGGCGGCGCTGCTGCCGTACGCCCTCCTGCTGACGATCACCGGAACTCTGGGCTGGGGCCTTCTGGTGCTGGTCCGCCGCGCCGGCAGGGAGTGACCTCGCCGTGACCCGCGATCGCGCTCGTGCCCTGGACGCTCAAGACCCGCTCGCCGCGCTCCGTGACCAGTTCGACCTCCCGCCCGGGCTCATCTACCTCGACGGCAACTCTCTGGGCGCGCTGCCGCGAACGACCGCCGCCCGGCTGCGCGAGGTGACCGAAGTGGAATGGGGAGAGGGACTCGTGCGCAGCTGGAACCGCGCTGGTTGGATCGAGCTCGCCCAGCGGGTCGGCGACAAGATCGGACACCTTGTCGGAGCCGGTGCCGGCGAACTGGTGGTCGCCGACTCGACATCCATCAATCTCTACAAGGCCCTGAGCGCCGCGTTGGACCTCGCGCGCGCCACCTCACCCGAGCGCCGCGTCGTACTCTCCGAGCGCAGCAACTTCCCCACCGACCTCTACGTCGCTGCGTCTCTTTCGGGCGAGCGCGGATTCGACCTCGTGCTCGTCGCAGAGAACGAGCTTCTCGCGCAGCTCGACCGGCGTGTCGCCGTGCTGCTCCTCACCCACGTCAACTATCGCACCGGCCGCATGCACGACCTCGGCGCGACGACCGCCGCCGCCCACGCCGCCGGTGCCGTCACGGTCTGGGACCTGGCACACTCGGCCGGCGCCGTGCCGGTCGATCTCGACGGCAGCGCGGCCGACTTCGCGGTCGGTTGCGGCTACAAGTACCTCAACGGCGGGCCGGGAGCTCCGGCTTTCGTCTGGGCGCACCCGCGGCACGTCGAGCGCGTCCAGCAGCCGCTCCAGGGCTGGTTCGGCCACGCCGCCCCGTTCGACTTTGCGCCCGGCTACCGGCCCGCGGCGGGCATCGCCCGATTCCAGTGCGGCACCCCGCCGGTACTTCAGCTGGCGGCGCTCGAATGCGGCGTGGACACGGTTCTCGCGGCGCAGCCGCTCGGCGGCGTCCCGGCGCTGCGCGCCAAGTCGTTGGCGCTCGCCGAGAGCTTCATCGTCGGCGTCGAGAGCCGTTGCGCCGGGCTGGGCTTCGAGCTCGTCTCGCCGCGCGACGGCGCCCTTCGCGGCAGCCAGGTTTCCTACCGCTTCACCGGCGACGGCTACGCCGTGATGCAGGCACTCGCGGCGCGCGGCGTGATCGGGGACTTTCGAGGGGGTTCGCCAGC
>JAGPDF010000165.1 GCA_018057705.1 Thermoanaerobaculia bacterium
GCTTCGCTCCTCGCCTATGCGCTCATGGCCTGGCTCGAGATCGGGCTCAAGGTCGGCACGCTGCCCGTGGTGGCACTCGGCGTCGGCATCGGCGTCGACTACGGGATCTACATCTACAGCCGCTTCACTGCGTTGCGCCGGCCCGGACGGAGCCTCCGCGAGACTTACGAGGACGCCCTCGCCATCACCGGCAACGGGGTGCTCTTCACTGGCATCACGCTCGGCCTGGCGGTCTCGACCTGGATCTTCTCTTCGCTCAAATTTCAGGCCGACATGGGTATCCTGCTCGTATTCCTGTTCGTGATGAACATGATCGGTGCCATCGTCCTCCTGCCGGCGCTGGCCCATTTTCTGGTCGGGGAGCCGAAGCCCGAGCCGGCGCCAGTCCCGGGGCGATGAGGCTCTTCGTCGCGGTCGACCTTCCCGAGGCGGTGAAGGGGACTCTCGACGCGGCGGTGGCGCCCCTGCGCTCCGCGTTGCCGCCGGCGCGGTGGGTGCGCCCAACTGGTTTGCATCTGACGCTCGCCTTCCTCGGCGAAGTGGAAGCTGAAAGGGTTGCCGCGATCGCGCAGGCGCTGCGCGAGAAGCTCGAACAGGAGGGCGGGTTTCGCGCCCATTTCGCCGGCCTGGGGAGCTTTCCCAATGCCGGTCCGGTGCGGGTCGTCTGGGCCGGGCTCGAGCCCGCGGCGCGCTTCTCCCGTCTCGCGGAGCTGGCGCAGGATGCGCTCCGTGTCGCGACCGTCGCCTTCGACGACAAGCCGTTCCGGTCGCACATCACGCTGGCGCGATGCGATCCCCCCTGGCCCGCGCACGTGCGGACGGAGATCGGTGAGCTCGCAGAAGGCCTGGGCGAGAGACTTGCGGGCCAATCCTTCGCCTGCGACCGCGCGACGCTCTTCTCGAGCGTGCTCGGGAAGTCGGGCCCGACCTATCGCGCCGAAGCGTCGTTCCCGCTTCTGGCACCCTGACGGGCGAGCGCTCCGCGGCAGTCTCAAGAAGAGGATCTCGTGTTCGCCGACCGACGGCGCACTCGCAAGAGCTCGTCAGATGAACCGCGTCGCCGCGCGACGACGTCGAGAGGGCGCTCAACCGGCGGGCTCGCGGCAGGCGCGGGCTTGGCGATAGAATCATGGCTCGTCCAACAGGGAGAAATCATGGCTGACGTGGTGCGCCGTATCGGTCTTTCGCTGGGTGCCGATCTCTGCTGGCCGATCTGCTACGAAGAGATCCTCAAGAACCTGAAGCTCGCTCTGCCGATGGGCGGCGACACCGTCCGCTTCGAGGTCGAACGCGTGTCGATCGAGCCGTTCGATCTCAAGCAGCCGGTCGAGTACGACGTGCTTCTCGACCGGGTCACGCACTGGTACCACACGTCGCGCGAGTGGATCAAGAAAGCGGTCGTCATGAACGACCTCTACGTGCTCAACAACCCGTGGTCGATCCAGGCCAACGAGAAGCACACCAGCTACGCCGCGATGATGCGCCTCGGGCTGCCCGTGCCCGAGACCTGGATGCTGCCGCCCAAGGAGTACGAGCCGACCAACGACCTCCAGGTCACGCTCGAGCGCTACGCGAAGATGTTCAGCCTGAAGTCGGTGGGCGAGAAGGTCGGCTACCCGGCGTTCCTCAAACCGTACGACGGCGGTGCCTGGGTGGGCGTCTCGAAGGTCGACAACGCCGAGGAGCTCGCCAAGGCCTACGACAGCTCGGGCCGCCGGATCATGCATCTCCAGAAGGCGGTCGCTCCATTCGACCTCTTCGTGCGGGCGGTGGGCGTCGGTCCGCAGGTCCATCTCATGAAGTACGACCCGGGAGCGCCGCTCCACGACCGCTACAAGGTCGCTTTCGACTTCGTCAACGCCGAAGAGTGGCAGCACATGGCGAACATGTGTCTGACGATCAACTCGTTCTTCGGCTGGGATTTCAACAGCTGCGAGGCGCTGCGGCAGGACGGCGTCTTCTACCCGATCGACTTCGCCAACGCCTGTCCCGACTCGCAGGTAACGTCGCTGCACTTCCACTTCCCGTGGCTGGTGAAGGCCAAGCTCAAGTGGTCGCTCTACGTCGCGGCGACGCGGCGCAAGATGCGCAAGAACCTCGACTGGGAGCCGTTCTTCGAGATCGCCGCCAGTGGAGCGTCCTTCAAGGAGAAGCTGCCGCTCTACGCGCGGCTGGCGCACCAGCGTTTCGAGAGCGACCGGTTCGCCGAGTTCTGCGCCCGGCAGCTGCCCCATCTCGACGAGGTCGCCTGGGAGTTCTTCGGCACGCCGACCGCGAAGGAGGCGGTGCGCAAGAAGGTCGCGGCGCTCTTCCCGGCCCACGAGGTGGAGGAGTTCACCGAGCACTTCTGGGGTCTGGTCCAGTTCTGGCGCCGCACCGAGTCGGAGTACATCGCGAAGTCCGGCGCGCCTTCGCCCGCGTGATCGCCAAGCGCACCGAGGTCTGGCGCTCGAGCTTTCTCGCGCAGGAGGTCGCCGTCGCCCGCTGGGGCGAGGACGGCCGACCCGTGCTCCTCTTCCCGACGGCGGGCGGCGATGCCGAAGAGGTCGAGCGCTTCCGGATGGTGGAGGCGCTCGCTCCCCTGGTGCGCGCCGGGCGGATCCAGATCTTCTCCTGCGACAGCGTGCCCGGCCAGTGCTGGGTCTCCGATGCCTATCCCGCGAGTCATTGCTCGTGGGTCCAGAACCGTTTCGACGAGTTCCTGTACTTCGAGCTCGCGCCCTACATGCGTCACCTCGCCGGCAGCGCGAAGGAGGTCGTGACGGCCGGCGCCTCGCTCGGCGCGCTCTACGCTCTCGCCGCGGTCTGCCGGCATCCGGACGTTTTCAGCCATGCCGTCTGCATGTCGGGCAAATACGACCTCGAAGAGATGCTCGACGGCGAACGGATGTCGCTCGACTTCTACTACTCGTCGCCGCTGCACTTCCTTCCGGACCTCGAGGATGCCCAGCATCTGAAACTGTTGCGCAGCCGGTTCATCCACCTGGTGACCGGGCGCGGAGCCTGGGAGCGTCCGCAGTACGCGGCGCGGGTCGCGGGTGTCCTCGGCGAGCGCGGGGTGCCGCACCGGGTGGACGACTGGGGCCCGCGCTGGGACCACGACTGGATCTCCTGGCGGCGCGTCCTGCCGCACTACCTCGAGCAGCTCTCGCGGTGACCGGACCGCCGCCGGGCCTGCCAGCGATCGCCGCGCAGTGGCCCGTGGCCCTCGAGGTGGCGCTCGCCTGGGGAGAGATGGACGCCTTCGGTCACGTCAACAACGCGGTCTACTTCCGCTGGTTCGAGAGCGCCCGGATGAGCTACTTCGAGCGCCTCGGCTGGCCGGCGCTGCAGCAGGAGACCGGCGTCGGACCGATCCTGCACTCGACCCAGGCGCGCTTCCGCGCCCCGCTCACCTGGCCGGACAGGGTCACCGTCACGACGCGGGTGAGCGAAGTCGCCGAAGACCG
>JAGPDF010000166.1 GCA_018057705.1 Thermoanaerobaculia bacterium
GTCGTGGACGCCGGAGGGGTCGAAGTGAAGGTCACCTATCGCGACAGCGGGACGGGTTCGTTCCGTATCGACTACCCGGCAACGGGTGGCGTGACTTCGACGGCGCCGCAGGCCTACACGAACACCGGCGGCTGGCGCACCGCGACGTTCAGTCTGCCCGACGCCCTGTGGAACGACACGCTCGCCGGCGGCAACGATCTCCGTCTGGTGGCGACAGGCCCCGCCGATCTCGAAGCACGCTTCGTGCGCGTCGTCCGCCTCACCCGCCCACGGGCGATCTTCCTCGACGCCTTCGAGTCGGGGACCGCCGGCTTCTGGTCGCCCTGAAGGGCGGCCGCTTCCGATCTCCGGACCCTCGGGCCTTCAGCCCGTCAGCCCGTCAGACCGTCACACCATCGCCCCCGACTCGATGTCGGGGTGGGCGCGCATGAACTCGACCAGGCGCGGCATGTAGTCGGCGAGCTTCGGGCAGTGGATGCCCACCGCCGCGAGGTCGCGGTCGGCGTTCGTGGTGTCGTAGAAGGTCGGGTGGATGAAGTAGTCGACCGCCGAGGCCGGAATCCCCAGCAGCTGATAGACCCCGGGGACGTACTCGATCGCCGACTTCGCGACGGTGAGCGGCATCGGCACCCGCACGATCACCCGGCCGGTCGCCTTCCCCATGAGCGTGATGGCGTCGTCGATCGTCGGCGGATCGGGGTCCGCGAGCTGATAGCACTTGCCCGTGGCGCCCTTCCATTCGGAAAGCGCGGCGATCGAGTCGATCACGAAGTCGCGCGGCACGAGGTTGATGCGCGTCCGCTTCGGGTCGCCGGGTACCGGCAACACGGCGACGGTCGGCTGCTTCAGCAGCCAGCGGATGACGTAGTAGGGACCGTCGTACTTCTGTGTCTCGCCGCTCTTGCTGTCGCCGGTGACGACCGCCGGGCGGTAGATCGACACCGGCATGCCGGCCTTCATGCTCTCGCGAACCTCGATCTCGGCCAAGTACTTGGTCTCTTCGTAGAAGTTGTTGAACTCCTGGCCGCGCACCAGGTCGTCCTCGCGGAAGATGCCGGCGTAGCGCCCCGAAACGTAGCAGGTCGAGACGTACTGCAGGCGGCGGAGCTTCGCGCAGCGTGCGGCGTAGTCGAGCACGTTCCGGGTGCCGAGGACGTTGATCTTCATCGCGCTCTCGCGCTTGACCGAGAGGTCGTAGACCGCCGCGAGATGGAAGATCTCGCTCACTTCGCGGGCGAGCGTCGCGGGATTCTCGAGACCGAGATCCTTCTGCGTGATGTCGCCGGTGACGAGCTGCAGGCGGCCGCCGAGGCCGGCTTTGGCGCCCTTGGTGCCCCTTCCTGTGGCGGAAGGAGACGGGGCGAGCTCGGCCTCGATCTCGGCGAGGCGCTTCTTCGCCAGCGTGACGAACTTCGGCTGCACCAGGCAGACGACGGATGGCTTGCCCTTCCGCGCCAGGATGCGCCGTACGAGCTCGGAGCCGAGAAAGCCGGGAAAGCCGGTCAGCAGAACTTGGGTCATGGTCTCTACCTCGAAAAACGAATCAGCGCAGGCCGGGCATGCGGCGGAGCGCGCGCAGCGCCTGCGTCATCCAGCGGCCGAAGACCTCGTCGGGCACGCCGGTGGGCGCGGCGATCGCCATGCCGCGCTGCACCGCCACGGTCTGGGCTTCGGTGTACTTGAGGATCCCCTCGGCGCCGTGCCGGCGGCCGAGACCGGAGCTCTTGAAGCCGCCCATCGGCGCCTCGACCGACCCCCAGGCTGCGGCGTAGGCCTCGTTGATGTTGACGGTGCCGGCGTGGATGCGCGTCGCCATCCGGCATGCGAGCTCGGTGTCGCGCGACCAGATGCTGGCATTCAGGCCGTACTCGGTGGCGTTGGCGAGCTCAATCGCTTGCTGGTTGCTGGCGAACGGGTAGACCGAGACCACCGGGCCGAACGTCTCGTCGGCGAAGAGCAGCATGTCGGGCGTCACGCCGGTGAGGATCGTCGGCTCGAAGAAGAGCGGTCCCATGTCCGGTCGGGCCTTGCCGCCGATCTCGACGCGCACGCCTTTGGCGACCGCGTCCTCGATGTGGCGAGTCACGGTCGCGAGCTGTTTGGGAGAGGCCAACGAACCGATGTCGCAGGTCCAGTCGAGCGCCGGGCCGAGCTTCAGGCGGCTGGTCGCGCGCACGAACTCGGCCACGAAGCGGTCGAAGAGCGACTCGTGGACGTACAGGCGCTCGATCGAGATGCACAGCTGCCCCGCGGACGAGAACGATCCCCGCACCGCTCCGGCCACCGCGGCATCGAGATCGGCGTCGGCTAAGACCAGCATCGGGTTCTTGCCGCCGAGCTCGAGGGAGCAGCCCATCAGCTGACTGCCGGCTTCGGCCGCCAGACGCCGCCCGGTCGGGGTCGAACCGGTGAACTGCAGGTAGTCGGAGGCGGCGAGGATGGCGGGCCCCAGAACCGGACCCTCGCCGGCCACCACCAGCATGATCTCCTCCGGGAGGCCACACTCGATCAGAAGGTCGAGCGCCCAGAGCTGCGAGAACGGCGTCTGGAGGTCGGGCTTGGCGAGTACAGCGTTGCCCGCCAGGAGAGCCGGAATGGCGTCGGTAATGCCCATCGAGAGCGGGTAGTTCCACGGCGAGATGATGCCGATGATGCCCTTCGGGTGCTGGTACTGCCGCGTCTGCGTGAGCCCCGGCAGGGCACCCTTGCGACTCTGGGGGGCGAGAATCTCGGCGGCGTGGACGGCGTAGTAGCGGGCGACGATCGCAGCGTCGAGGACCTCTTCGAGGGCGTGCTTGCGGGCCTTTCCGGCTTCGAGCTGGATGAGATCGAGGATCTCCTCCTGGCGGTCGAGCACCCGGTCGTGGAAGCGCAGGAAGATCTTCGCCCGCTCGGCGAACGGCCGCATCGCCCAGTCCTCCTGCGCGAGCCGCAGGCGGGCCTGAGCGAGAACGACATCCGCCGGCGTCGAGCGCGGCAGGGTGCCGATCAGGGAATGGTCGAAAGGAGAACGGACTTCGACGGCGTCCCTGCCTGCGCCACCGCCGGCCGAGGCCGCGACGAGCCGGGCGAACGCCGGCAGACGGTCGAGGACCGCCGGCCGCCGGGCGACGGATCCGGCATCGGGATGCGGCTGCGCCTTGGGCGCTTTGGAACCGGACTTGCGGGGCGGCTTGGCGGGCTTCGCGGCGACGGCCATGGTGAGTTCAGATTCTCACCCGCCGGGCATTACGTCAAGCTGCGGCAAGAAAATGACGCGGCGCGGCGTACGTGCCCCCGGGGCCCGGAGACACCTGTCCCGGCCGGCGCACGAAACCGCCGGATCGGCGCTCCGGACCGCAGTCCGGGAGCGGCTCGTCTAGTGCTTGGCCGGTCCGAACGAGCGCTCGAAGAGGGACTGGATCGCCTCGCGGCCCTCGTCCGAGAGGTTGCGCGT
>JAGPDF010000167.1 GCA_018057705.1 Thermoanaerobaculia bacterium
GGAGCGGACAACGACGAGGTCCTGACCTTCGCGACCGTCCACTACGCGCTCGCCGGAGTCAGCCTGCACTTCTGACCCGCGCCGCGAAGGTCAGCCGCCGGGAATCACCTGGCACCTCGCCCCAGGCTTGAAACACCGAAAGTGCGAAGAACGCGCTGGTGCCTCCAGGAGGGCAGCTGCGTCTCTCGGCGCTGATCTGAAAATCTCTGAAAATCGGATGGCACCTGTGTTGGGGCCGAACCGATTTGCGTCTTTCACAGGCGTGGCAAGAAGGCTACGCTACGGAACGACCAGCGACCAGGCAGCAGTCGTCTCGGTTTCGAAGCCGTCGACGAAGATCAGGCTGCGGGAGCCCACGAGTCGGAACGGCATATCCTGCGCGACGTCGGGTTCGGAGTTTGGATTGCCGATGTCGAGGAGGTCCTGCCAACCGGAGCTCGTAAGGAACTGCCTGCCGTTCCATTCCGGGATGGTGCGAAATCCGGCGAGGGTCACCGGTGGCGCGAAGTTCCCGGTCGTCGCACCGGTATCGATCTGAAAGTCGACCCAGTAGGTTCCGGGCGTCAGGACGGCGGGCGCCTCCAGGGTGATCGTGTTCTCCCAGATGCGACGTGCCAGTCCTGGAACCGTGTTCAAGGGGGGGCCGCTGTTCGCGATGCGGTAAAGCAGCACATCCACCGACGTGAACGGCAGGGAGGTCGGATTCCCCGCCACGACCGCCGCACCCGGGTCGCCCGGTCTGCCGTTCCAGATCTGGACATTCGCGTCCACCACGGGGCTGGGTACACCGGCATAGCCAGTCTGATACGCGTAGGCAATGACCTTGGTGACGGTGAACGTGTCCCCGGCCGGAACGATGAAATCGTCCGCACAGCGGTTGTTCGTAGTGGTGCCGATCCTCTGACAGCCAAAACCGGTCGTCGTATTCGTCGCGGTGGTCGAGCCGAGATCGTTGGAGACTTCGCTCCATTGCGTTCCCGCCGGCGCGGCAACTCCGCTCCTCGAAGTGGCGCCGGTCGCGAGCGGACCGTTGGCATAGATGACCGGACAGTTCGTGCACTGCACGGTGGTCACGCGGCAGGCGGACTCCGTCCCGCAGGCGGGGCCGGTGGCCCAGTGAGCGAAGAGGGTCCCGGTAAAGGTGTTGGCGAAGGTCAGCGGGGTGGTGCCGAAGGCGAGCACGGGACCGTCGGGGGTGCCGCTGTGGATGGTGATGAAATCGGTGGCGACGCTGCTGGTGAATTGCAGCGCCTGGCCGCTGACTGCGCCGGTGATCGTCGAGTAGTCCCCGGCAAAGGAGCAGGTGGTGATGGTGACCACTGCACCGTTGGGATCGATCGTCGACGAGCCGAACCCGAACGTGAAGGTGCACTGCGCGAGGGCCGGCGTCGTGGCACTGGCGAGGTCGAGCGCGGCGAGAGCGCTCCAGAAGACGAGCGGTCTGGCGACAGGCTGACGGTTCCCGACAGCGGAGTTCTTCATGGTGTATTGGCCCTCTCTTTTCGTCAGCCTAGCACCCCGTGCCTTGCTCGCAGGGCAACCTGCCAAACAGGTCGAGGACTCTGCTGACAAAGTGGCATGAGGGACCTGAGGGCCCTGCCAGCCGATAGCGCGCCGCTGGCTTGCCGTGCTGATCTCAGGGCACCGCGGAGGTCCAGCGGCTGGTGTCGCCGGTGATCTCGAAACCGTCCCAGAAGATCGTGATGACGTTCGAAAGGCAGTAGAGCCGGTAGTTGACGTTGCACGAGGTCGAGCCTTGCTGGGACCAGAGCGACGGCAGCGGGCCATCGGCGGCGTCACCACGGGCGCCGCTGGACGAACCGCTGCTGTCGGTCCAGTCGTCGCAGGTCTGCGGCGCCGCGGTACCGTCGGCATCGGTGCCGGTCCAGACGCCGCAGGCGAGAAAGTTCGAGCAGTCGTCAGTCAAGTACGCGCCCGACTCGAACTGGTGCAGGCTGGTGTCGAGGGTCGAGTCCACGAGGTCGGCCAGGTTGTTGGCGATCGTGAAGGCGTCGATGCGCTTCCACGGCCCGTCGATCGCGAGCCGATCGCCGGCGTGGACGACCGGGCTCGATGTCGACAGCCAAGCGACGAAACTCTCCGGTGCCGGCAGGAATGCCTCCGCAGCGAGCGTCCGGCAGATGGCGTCTCCACCCGCGAGCCCGACCGCGCCCCCCGCCTGCGGCCAGTCGGCGAGCTTCCCCTGCCCCTCCGCCGAACTGAGAAACGCGAGCGCCGCGGGGGTCCAGCCGAGACGCGTTTCGTCGCCCACTCCGGGCTCGGCGCACAGCAGGCGATGCGCGCCGGCACAGGCGACCTCGTCGGACCGGCTCCACAGCCCGGCGGTCGCGAGACCATCTCCCACTGTGCCCTCGTGCAACCCCGGCGTGTCGTTGGTCCAGCCACTGCAATCGACCCCTGTCCAGACGCCGGAGGCATCGCTTCCGGTCCAATAGAAGCGGTCGACGGTGGGCAGCGCATCGAAGTTCTCGTCGCGCGAGACCGGGCGGTAGAGCTCGCCGCCATCCACCAGTTCGTCCAAAGTGCCGGAGAAGTTCGTCGCGCCGTTCGAGAGAAACCATGGGCCCGCACCGGGCAAGCTCGCACCGTTGCATTCGGTCGCCCTCTTCCCGGAGAGCCCCTGCACGTGACAGTAGGCATCCGTCGTCGAGGTCGAGAGCCACGCCCGATAGGTCGAGGCATTCGGCAGCGGTGTCGGCGATACCGCGGCGGCGCGCGCCCGACAGATCGCATCCGCCCGGGCGAAAGCCGTCGCCCCGGAAGCGCCCGGCCAGGTCGAGAGGTCGCCCGTCCCCTCGTCGGAGGTCGCGAACGCCCGCCGCTTGACCGCACTCGCCGGCGCCGCCGACCAGAGAATCGCCACCGCCGCGACAGCGGCGATCCGCCCCATCCCGCCCAGCCGCCCGCTCCGAAGCATCGTCCCCTCCCCGTTCGCAGATCCCTGCTTCCTGGAGGTGCGCAAAGGCAAGGGCGGCGGGGCCACGAGAACATTGGATCCCCACCGACGGCCGCTCAGTTGGGGACTGGCTCCCTTACCAGACGTCCGCCCCACGCAAGCCACTGCCGCTCCAGGAAGGGTGCCTGTACCCGACGTGCGCCTTGGCCGCGAAAGTAGGGCTCGTCCCGCTCGTCGCCGACTGATACCCTTCCGCGATCCTCAGCCCGGCCGGCAGCACGAAACGGAGATCGATCCCATGTTCAGGGTCTGCAACCGCACCCGTTCTTCTTCGCTCACCCTGCTCGTCCTGGCCTTCGCCGCCATGGCACCTCCCGCCCTCGCCCAGGAACCCTCCACGGATCCGCGGCCTGCCCCGCCGCGCGCCGAGGGCGAAGGCCCCTTCGAGCGCCTCGTCATCCGCAATGCGACGGTCATCGATGGCACCGGCGCTCCCGCCGGCGGCCCC
>JAGPDF010000168.1 GCA_018057705.1 Thermoanaerobaculia bacterium
GTTATGTGGAGCCGCCCGTTATGCCGAGCGCGACGCTGGTTTCCGTCGAGGCGTAGGCTTCGAAGCTGCGCATATCGGGGGCTCGCGAGCGGGACCGCTTGGAGCCGATGAACGAACCGCTGCGAGCGTTGCCATGAGCTCGTCGGCGGGCGGCTTGAATCGGCCGGGTCGCAATCCGAAGGGCGCAACGGACGCCAGCACATCCATCCGCTCGACGGGATCTGCGCGCAGGTAGACCTCGGTCGTGTCGACGCGCGCGTGGCCGAGCCAGAGCGCGACCTTGCGCACGTCGCGGGTAGCCTGCAGGGTCACCATGGCGCAGGTGTGGCGGAGCACGTGGGGGGACACTCGCTTGCGGTCCAGCGCCGGGCTGGTGGTCGCAGCGCTCGCCACGTGCTTTGCGAGGACATAGGCGAACCCGGAGCGCGTCAGCGGCCCTCCCCGCCCATTGACGAACAACAGCGCGGCGCCACTGGGCGACGACACGCGAACCTGCAGCCACTGCCGGAGGGCCTTGGCACTCTCCTTCCAGAGCGGCAGCACCCGCTCGCGCCGACCCTTGCCGCGCACGATCAGGCATGGCCGAGGGGTCAGGGTGAGATCGTCGAGGCGTAGCCCGACGAGTTCGGAAACGCGGATCCCGGTGGCGACCGCGACGTGGAGCATCGCTCGATCCCGCAGCCCGTGAGCTGTGGTCGGCGGTGCGTTGATGACGGCCTGCGCCTCCTCGCGGGTCAGGTAGGGGACGAGCCGACTCGTCGCCTTCTTCGACGGGATCGCAAGGACACGGCGGATCTGATCGAGGGCCGACGGAACCCGATGCTCGAGGTACCGGAAGAGCGACTTGATCGCGGCGAGCCGCGCGTTGCGAGAGCTGACGCCATTGCCGCGACGCGTCTCGAGGTGTTCGAGGAAGCCCATGATCAGCGGCGCGTCGATCTGTTCGAGCGCGAGTTGTGATGGAGCGGCCCGGAGCCGGAGACTGGCGAACTCGAACAGGAGTTGGAACGCGTGGGCGTACGCGG
This sequence comes from Thermoanaerobaculia bacterium, assembly GCA_018057705.1. Taxonomy (NCBI): domain Bacteria; kingdom Pseudomonadati; phylum Acidobacteriota; class Thermoanaerobaculia; species Thermoanaerobaculia bacterium. The sequence continues at coordinate 1,026 of JAGPDF010000168.1, forward strand.
TCCAAGTGTGGGGGCTCGCGTTGCGCTCCACCGGCAGCCGGACGAGGAGGAAGTCGGAGACATGCGGCGCGATGGGGGTCATCGCGCGTATCCCTCGACGAAGCGCTCCGCCCCGGTCGAGATCGAGGAGAGCAGGTGCGGGGTCGCTTCGAGATACCAGTAGGTGCTGGCGACGCTCGCGTGACCAAGGTAGGTCGACAGCGCGAGCTGGTGCTTGGCGATCGATCGAAGGTCAACGCAGCTCTCGAGGGCGCGAACCGCGAACGTGTGACGCAAGCAATGGAGCCGAGGACGCGGCCCGGCGGCGTGTCGGTCGATCCCGATCGCCGAGAGCAACTTCCAGAACACCACCTTGACCTGCTCGTACGCGAGCGGCCGCCCTGTGACGCCGACGAACACGCGATCCCCGGCGATTGCGCGTCGCCGATGCAGGTACCGCGCGAGCCCGGCCTGCGCGGTCGGGTGCAGCGGGACGAGGCGGCTCTTGTGGCACTTCGTCTCGCGAATCCGAAGCCCGTCGGACGTCACGTCGTCGAGGCGCAGTGCCAGCGCCTCCGAGATCCGCAGCCCGGTCGCGGACAGGAGCGAGAACAACGCCGCGAAGACGTGCCGCCGCATGGAGCCGACCGGCTCTAGCCGGAGCGCGGCGCCGACGAGCTTGGAGACCTGCGCCGTGGTGAAGATGAAGGGCACCGGCCTGCGGAACGGGTCGCCCGCGAACACGCGATACGGCGGGATCTCGTGTCGCGGATCCTCGGCGTGCAGGTGGCGAGCCAGCGGCGCCACCTTGCGAACCAGGGCCTCCCGGCGCTCGGCGGAGCGCCCACGTCGGGCCCACTCCATGATGGTCTCGACCAACGCGTGACGATCACCGCGGGCGTCGGCGAAGCGACCATAGCTGCGGAGGATCCGGTCGGCGTCCCGCATGCTGTAACCCACGGCCCGCCGGAGCGCGATGTAGGATTCGACGGCGGCGATCACGGAGCGGCCTCCGGCCACGGCTGCGCGACGAGGCTCAGCGCTGGCAGATCGACCTTGGCGTAGATCGCGGTGGAGTCGCGCGACGTGTGCCGCAGCAAGATCCCGATGTCGTCGAGCGTGGCGCCACTGCGGACCAACGTCGTCGCAGCCGAGTGGCGAAAGACGTGCGCTCCTTTTACCAGGCTGCTGACGCCGGCGCGGTCGATGGCGCGATGTGCGATGCCGCCGATCGAGGTTGCGCTGAGGGGCCGGTGAGGCGCCGTGGCACACACGAAGACCTCGGGGACCGAGCACGCGGGCCGTCCCTTCGAGAGGTAGGCAAGAATCGCGTCGCCCACGTCTTGCGGTAGCGGCAGCCAGACGGGGCGGCGCGCCTTCCCGACGAACTGGACTCGTCCGGTGCCCCAATCGAGGTCGGTCTGCCGGAGATGCCGGACGTCGCCGGCTCGCACCCCGAGCCGAGCGAGCAACAACAGCACCGCGCGATCGCGTCGCCCGAGCGGCGTGGATGGATCGCAGCTCGCGATCACGCGCTCGACGTCGTCGGTGGGCAAGTACCGCGGCAACGTTGCGAGCCGCCAGTTCGGCACCGACGGCACGGCTCGATCTAGATGGCTTGGACATCGCCCGGTCACGACGAGAAACCGCACGAACATCCGCAGCGCCCGAATCACCACCAGCATCTGCGGGCCGGTCATCTCCCTGCTCCTGGTGACCACGTAGGCGCGCAGGACGGCCGCATCGAGTCGCTCGATCCGTGTGACCTCGACGAACTGAAGCAGGTGCCTGCGGTAGTCGGCCAGCGTGCGATCCGCCGAGCCGCGATGACCCCGCATCCATGCCTCGAACTCGGGAACGATCGGCGGCATGACGAGCACCGGTGCCGGCTTGGTGATGCCCAGGTGCCGTAGGTACTCAACGAACCACACCACGGCGACCATCACGATCTCCGAGCGGCCACATGCTCGAGCCTTGTGCCGCGGACGACATCGACATCGCCGGAGGTGCAGGCGAAAGCGATCGAGGTCGTCCTGGCGGAGCCTCGCGAGGTCCAGGTCGCCGCGGCTCGCCCAACGGCCGAAGTGGATCGGTCCACCGAGGTATTGCCGGATCGAGAGCGGTGCGAACCCGGCGTTGGTCAGGTACCCGACGAAGCCGTCGAGGTGCTCGCCTACGGCCTCGTTCCGCAACCGCTCAGCCGTCGCCGGCCACTTGAAGATGGTCTCCAACATGCTCCCGTTATCCTCAGCTCGCGGTTGCCACCCCCGCGCCTCCTCAACGGGCATCACCGCCCCGTCATTCCAGCGCTCCACATAACGGGCGGCTCCACATAAC
>JAGPDF010000169.1 GCA_018057705.1 Thermoanaerobaculia bacterium
AACGGCCTGCCGTTCAGCACGGCGTGGGACCGCGTCTACATCGGCCGCCGGGCGCGCGTCTTCTCCGACGACTTCGAAGCCGCCTCGACCTGCCGCTGGTCCGCCGTCTCCGGCCTGCTCGAGTAGAGGCGTCCAGATAATTGGGGACAGTCCCCAAGTCTGGCACCAGTGTCCCAACGTTCCTGGTTGAACTCTCTGCAAACAGCTGTAAAAGAAGGACTTGCGGCGAACTTGGCCTGTCGCCGACTTGACGCTGAACGGCAATTGGGGACTGTCCCCAGTTCTTTAACAGTCCGGTCAGGTCGGCTGCTTCATGACCCGCGTCGCGCCGGCGGCGCCGGCGACGACGGCGAGGGCGAAGGCGTTCGCCGGGATGGTGAGGCCGAAGTCGGCGAAGGAGTGGATGCCGACGGCGACCAGGGCGCCGAGGGCGGCGAGGCCGGCGGCGCGGCCTTCGGAGCGCTCGCCGTGGAGGACGACCTGCCGCAGCCGGCGGCCATAGAAGAAGAGGCCGGCGCCGAGGATCAACGCTCCGAGCATTCCGGTCGTCGCGAGGTACTCGATCCAGTCGGCGTGGGCGTGGCGCCAGAAGCCGGGGATCGTCGCCGGTTGTACCAGCGGGAAGGCGGCCTGGAAGGTGCCCAGACCCGATCCGGTCCACGGAAAGAGCCGGAAGAGATCGAACGTCGCGCCCGCCGCCTCGACGCGGTAGCCGCCGCCGAGCTCGTCGATGGAGCTCGCGGTCAGCCGCGTGAAGGCGCCCTCGGCGCCGAGCGCGGCGATGGCCGCGGCCCCGGCGACGCCGACCGCGAGCCCGCCCGCAAGGATCCACTTGCGGCCGCGCCGGCTGCCGCCGCCGCTGATCACCATCCCCTGCACGCCCATGGCGATGAGCACGGAGAGCAGCGCGGCGCGCGACCCGGTCAGCACGAGGCCGCCGAAAATGGCCAGGAACACGACCGCCGGCGGCCCGACGGCGAGCAGCCGGTCCTCGGCCCGGCCGCCGTCCGCCCCCACCCCTCCCAACACCGTGCGCCGCACGGCCCACCAGAGCCAGGCGAACGCCACCGCGAGCGCGATCTCGAGGAAGAGCGCGAGATGGTTCGGATTGACGAAGCTGCCGCGCAGGCGCGACCCGACACTGAGGACCGTGACGCCCCACAGCGTGTTCGAGCGCGAGATCCACTGCGCGACGCCGATGACCACCTGCACGGTCGCCGCGAGCAGGAGTGCCCCGAAGAGCGTGCGCCGCACCCGGCGTGAGGCGCCAATCCAGGTGGCGGCAAGGAAGCCGGCCGCCGGCAGGAGCCAGTCGAGCGCCGCGGTCCGGCTCGCCGCCGGGGCGAGCGAAAGGGCGATCGAGCGCTCGCCGGCGCCATCGGTCGTGAGCGCCCCCGCCTGCTGTGTGAGGCGAACTGTTTCGGGAGCGACGAGGCCCGTCACCGCGGCCGGCGCCGGCAGCGACTGCAGCCAGCCGAGGAGCGCAACCGCCGCGAGCGCCGCTGCGGCGATTGCGAGCTCGCGCGGCAGCGATCGATGGGAGTGGGGACTTCGTGAGTCGGTCGCCGGCTCCGGCCGGTCGACGACCTCGACCGTCCAGATCGCCAGGACGAGCGCCGCGAGGGCGGCGACGAGGAGGATCGTCGCCGGTTCGGGGGCGACGCTGCCGAACGGCAGCGGTGCTGCGACGAGCAGCGCCGCGAGCGCCAGGGCGCGCGGCCGGACGTGTCGTATCATGCCGGGAATGTCCGAACAGATGAGCAGAACCGGGCTCGGAGCTTCCCTGCCCGCAGTGGCCTGCTGCGTCGCTCTCGCAGGACTTTCGTCCCTGGTGGGCACCTCACCGCTGGCGGCACAAGTCCGGCAGTATACGCCGCCGGGCGGCGCCGCCGACGCGGGCTTCGGCCGCAAAGAAGCGCTCGCAGAGGCGGTCGACGAGGCCCGCTGGCACGCCGGTCCGGTGCGCCTGGACCCGGCGTTCTGGATCTCCGATCTCGCCTGGGTGGACCGCGACGAGAGCGTGGCCTCCGACTCCGGCTCCGATGGCTCCGACCTCACTGGCCGTGTCGGCGCCGGTCTCAACGCCTATCTGCCGGTGGGTTCGAAGACGACGTTCGCTGCCTACGCCATGCCGGAGTACATCTGGTGGCAGGACCGCGCCGAAGAGCGCCGCGTCAACCAGCGTTTCGGCATCGGTTCGTTCACCTACTTCAACCGCCTGGCGATCACCGTCACCGCCGAGCGCCTCGAAGACTTCGATTTCGCCACCGGCGAGGTCCTGCAGCGCTATACGACGCGCAACGAGAACCTCGAGGTCCAGGTCGAGGTGCCGATCTTGCGCCGCCTGACGGTCTTCGCGGAGGGCGGCGACCGCTCGGTGCGGAGTCTCGTCGACGAGACCGAGGAGCCGCTGCTCGCCGACTTCTTCGCCGGTCTCGATCGCGACGACCTCGCCTACCGGGGCGGCGTGCGCTACTACCCGAGCGAGAAGCTGCGGCTCGGGGCCGGCGTCGGCTACGCCGAGTCCGACTTCGCCGCCGAGGCGCTCGACCGTTCGAACTCCGGCGACTTCTGGTACGTCGAGGCCGGCTACGAGCGCCCGAAGCTCCTCGTGGATCTGCTCTACCAGGAGAACCAGCTCACGGCGCAGGACGGCGCGGAGTTCTCCGACTTCGACAGTTCGACCGGCGGCGCGCGCATCGAGTGGATGCCGCGCGAGACGTTCAGCGCCCGTCTCTACGGCTCGCGGCAGCTCGCCTACTCGCTGCTCGTCGCGGAGGCCTCCGGCTACGTCGACCAGTTCATCGGCGCCGGGGTGGACATCGGCCTCGGCTGGCGTCTGCGTTTGAACCTCTACGGCGAGACCGGCAGCCATCGCTATCAGGCGGGCCCCGAGGCAGCAGACCCCTCCGGCGCCGCCGAACGCGTGGACGACGTCGAGAGCTACGGCGCGGACCTCGCGATCGAGCTCCCCTTGAAGATGAACCTGCGGGTGGGCTATCAGGAGAAGACGATCTCTCCTCCTGCGGGGAGTGGCCTGCGCGATCAGAAGATCTCGCAGATCCTCGTCAACCTCGGTTTCGGATTCAGCCAGGGCACTTGGTACTGAGCCGGCACTGAGCCGCCCGCGCGCTTCGCCCCGGCGCCCCGGAACGGCGGGAGCAAAGCCCGTATAATGCTCAGTCCAGATGCGTTTTCCGAAACCCCTCAGAGCGGTCACCCCAAAA
>JAGPDF010000170.1 GCA_018057705.1 Thermoanaerobaculia bacterium
CTCAGCGGTGCCAGACGATTTCCCGGGCTGGTACGCCGGGGACACGCTCCAGCCCGGGGGGATCGGCTGGATGGTCGCAGCGGGGCCGACGGGCTTCAGCATGTCCCCGGCTGCGGGGGGCGATCGCCCCAGGACGTTCGTGGCAGCTTGGCCCGGCTCGCTTCGCGTGGGGTCGGCACGCGCAGCCCTTCTGTCGCATTTTGCGGGGGGAATGCGAGGTAAGGGATGGGAGCCGACATCGCCGCCGCGGAAGGCGCTCCCTGAGTTGGCGGCATTCAGGAGAAAGGCAGGCTCAGGATGCTGTACGAAAACTCTGCTGGTCGCGGGACTTTCGCGCTGTTGTTTGTCGCGGGAGCGCGGTTTGTTGCGCGAGCTCGATTTGCCGCGGTCATGACGCTCTTCGTCCTTCTTCCCAACGCGGCGGAGGCGCAGCTGTCTGCCACTGGCGGGGTCTACTTCGAGCAGGACGGCGGGGCGACCAACGAGGACCCGGCGGTGGATGACCGCTTTGGGCGGGCGGTCGCGGCGGGGGACTTCAACGGCGATGGCGTGGACGATCTGGCGGTCGGTGTGCCGGGGGAGACCGTGGGCGGCCTGGGCTTCGCTGGGCGGATCTCGGTGCGCTATGGCGGGCCGGGCGGCATTCCGGCCGGCGTCGAATCGAGTTGGGCGCTTTCGAACCTTGGCGTGACCGGGCTCGTTCCCGATGTCGGCGACTCCTTCGGCGCCTCCCTCGCCGCTGGCGACTTCGACGACGACGGCTACGACGACCTCGCCGTGGGCGTGCCCTACGCGCGGATCGAACGTCCCGACGGTTCGTTCCACGACGGCGCCGGGGCGGTGATCGTCCTCTACGGCTCCGTCGGGGGGCTCTCCAACGGCGGCGCCCAGGGCTGGTGGCAGGGGCGGAACGAGCTCGCGGGGGTTCCCGAAGTGGACGACCGGCTCGGCCTCGCGCTCGCGACGGGCGATGTCGACGGCGACGGTTTCGATGACCTCGCCATCGGCGTCCCCTTCGAGGACGTCGGCAGCGTAGTCGACGCCGGCGGACTCAACCTCTTGCGCGGTTCCGCGATCGGCCTCACCGCCTTCTACACCGGCGAGCAGGTCTGGACGAAAGCCAGCTTCGGCCTCTCGGAGGAGGAGGGCGCGCAGTTCGCCACGGCGCTCGTCTTCGGCGACTTCCTGCTCGACGGGGCGGACGACCTTGCGATCGGCAATCCCCAGGAAGACCTGACCGGCGGAGAGAACGGCGGCGCTGTGCTCGTGGCGCAGGGTCTCCCCGGATCGGGGCTCGCCGAGGCCGGCGAGCAGGTTCTGGTGCAGGGCTTTCTGCCGGTGCCCGGGGGCTCCGGCGAGGGCCATCGCTTCGGGGCCGCCCTCGCGGCCGCCGACTTCGACGGCGACGGAATCGACGATCTCGCGATCGGCTCGCCCGGCGAGAGCTGGCCAGACGACGACGGTGGCGAGCTCTTCGATGTCGGAGCGGTGTCGATCGTGACCGGCGACCCGGCCGGATTCCTGGCCAACGGCTACGGCTCGCGGATCGAGCGCGCCGAGCTCGGCACGGCCGCCAATCTGGATGCGTTCGCCTCCAGCCTCGCCGCCGGCGACTTCGACGGCGACGGCGCCTGGGAGCTCGTCATCGGGGCGCCCGGCGCGACGGCCGGTGGCGTTGCCGCAGCCGGCGCGGTCTACGCGATTGCGCGGCCCGACGCCTCGCCGTCCGGGGAGGTGACCGTGATGGTCCAGGCCCATGTCGCGCCGGGCGCCGCCGAGACCTTCGACAACTTCGGCGCCGCGCTCGCGGTTGGCGACTTCGACGGCGGCCACTACCTGGATCTCGCGATCGGGGCGCCGAACGAGAACTCGGGGGCGGTCAGCAACGCGGGAGCGGTCAGCGTGTTCGTGAGCGTCGTCCTCTTCCGCGACGGATTCGAGAGCGGCAACGTCGGGCCGTGGTCTGACGCGGTGGGCGACTGAGGATGGGTTCCCTCGGCTGCGGGCGGGGGTTTTTCCGGGCGGCGGGACCGGCGGCTCGGGGACCGAGAGGTGGAAAGGCTCGGCGCCTGAGCTAGATTTCGTCCCCAATGTCGATCTTTCGCTCCCCCGTTCGTCGCCCTGATGAAGGCCGAGGGGGGTGCGAACTCCGAGAGACCCCGCCGGAACCCGACCAGGAGGCGTCATGCGAGTGATGGTGATCGTGAAGGCGACGGCAGAGTCCGAGGCAGCCAAGAGTCCCCTCGACGCGGAGGGCGCCGACGAGATGTTCACGGCGATGGGCAAGTTCAACGATGAGCTGATCCAGGCGGGGGTCATGGTCAGCGGCGACGGGCTGCGGCCGAGCCGGTTCGGCAAGCGGGTCCATTTCCGCGGGCGCGAGCGGTCGGTGACCGACGGGCCGTTCGCGGAGACCCGGGAGCTCGTGGCCGGGTACTGGATCTGGCAGGTGGGCTCGATGGACGAGGCGGTCGAGTGGGCCAAGCGCTGCCCGAACCCGATGCCGGGGCCGAGCGATCTCGAGATCCGGCCGCTGTGGGAGGCCGAGGACTTCGGGCCGGAGATCGCGGCGGAGGTGGATGCGCAGCGGGTGAGGCTGTCCGAGCGGGGCTGACGCCTCTTTGGCCGGCGCGCTCGCGGTACGCCGGGGACACGCTCCAGCCCGGGGGCTCGAGTGAGCGACCGCGCCGGGATCGACGGGCTTCAGCATGTCCCCAGCTGCGGGCGAATTTGGTAGGTCCCGGTCCCGGTACGCCGGGGACACGCTCCAGCCCGGCGGCTGGAGTGAGCGACCGCGGCGGGGTGGACGGGCTTCAGCATGTCCCCGGCTGCGGGGGGAGTCGAAAGCGGGTGGTACGCGGGGACACGCTCCAGCCCGGGGGGAGCAGCTGTGCAAGCTCGGCGTGGGTGGGCGGGCTTCAGCATGTCCCCAGCTGCGGGGGGCGGGGAGCTACCGACTCGCCCCTCGGTGCGGGGATCCCCTACGGTGTCGCGACTCCTGACCACAGGGTGGCGCGGGCTTGCTCGAAGCCGTCGGCGAAGATGTAGTTGCTTTCGAGGCGCATGGCGAAGGTGACCGTGTTCGGCGCGCCGCTTGCGTCGCCGACGATCACCGGCCGGCCGCCCCAGAGCTCCAGATGCCGGGGCCGGTCCGCTTCGGTCTCGCCCGGTTCGTAGTCGAAGTCGTGG
>JAGPDF010000171.1 GCA_018057705.1 Thermoanaerobaculia bacterium
GTCGCCTGGAGCAGGTGACGGCGGACATCGACGCCGCCTACTCGCTCGGCTTCTCGACCGGCCTCGAAGCGGGAGAGAACGATCATCGGATCGAGGTGAAGACCCGCCGCGCCGACCTCGCCGTGCGTCACCGCGAGGGCTTCCGCCGTCACGGGGCGAGCGATCGCGTGGCTTCCGCACTCACCGCCGCGGCGACCCTCGGCCAGACCGAGAATCCTCTGGAGATCAGCCTGAGTCTGGCTGCCGGGAGGCCCGATGATCAGAAGAAGTCGGGCGAGATCGTCCCGATCGCCGTCGGCATTCCGCTTCGCCTGATCGCGCTCTTCCCACAGGGCGGCGAAAGCCGTGGCTCGCTAGAGGTCCGCGTGTCCATCCAGGACGCGCGCGGCCGGCTGCACGAGAGTGAGGTCACCATCATTCCGATCGTCATTCCCGAGGGCGACCTCGAGCGCGCCCTCGCCGCAACCTGGTACCACCGCGCCGAAGTGCGGCTTGCGCCGGGTCGGCAACGCGTCGCAGTGGCGGTCGTCGATCAGGTTTCAGGACTTCAAGCCACGGTCGTCGCGGAGTACGAGATCCCCGGGAAGAAATGAGTTACGCGAGCATCTGATCGTAGAGGCCCTCGAGGCGTTCGGCCATCCGTCCCGCCGACCAGTCGGCGGCGACGAGCGGTCCTTCCGACGCGAGACGGGCGCGCAGCGCAGGGTCGCGAAGAACTTCCAGGCACTTGCCGGCGAAGTCGTCGAGATCGTCCTCGGCGACCAGCGCGCCGCGCCCTTCGAGAAGGAGGTCCCGGGTGCCCATCTCGGCGAGGGCGACGACCGGCACGCCGAGCGCCATCGCTTCGAGCAGGACCAACCCCTGGGTCTCGGTCTTCGAGGTGAAGACGAAGGCGTCGCCACCGCGATAACAGTCGGCGAGCTCGCGCTCGCGGTCGAGGTAGCCCAGCCAGAGCAGGTGGCCATTGAGACCGAGGGCGGAGGCGGCGCGCTGCAGCTCGGCGCGCGCCGGCCCTTCGCCGGCGACGATCAGAAGGGCTGACGGCAGTGTCCGCACGACGCGCTCGAAAGCCTGCAACAGGAAGAGCAGGTTCTTCTCGTGGCCGATCCGGCCGACGTGGACGAGGACCGGCCGGTCGGCGGCGATCGCGTGCCGGGTGCGGAAGCGCGCGCCGTCGCCTGCTCCCATGGAGCCCGGGCGGAAGCCGGTCGGGATCACACTCATCGGCGTCGTGACGCCGTAGGCGCCGAGCGCGTCGCGCATCGCGGTCGACGGCACGACCATCCGGTCGAGCTCCCGCGCTGCTTTCCGCGTCAGGCGGCGCGCGATCCTTCGGCAGAGGCCGGCCGGCAGAAACGGCAGATAGTGCTCGAAGTAGTGCTCGAAATAGGTGTGGTAGGTCTCGACGACCGGCACGCCGCGGCGCCGGGCGAGATCGACACCGGCGCGGTGCGCCGCGAACGGGGTCTGGATGTGGACGAGGTCGAGGTGATCGAAGTCAGGGGTGTTCGCCGCGGCGGCGCGGAAGCGTCGCGCCGGGACCCAGCGGTCCTCCGGGTCGAACGGCACGCGGAAACCGGCGAGTCGCACGATCTTGCTCGCGGAGCGTCCAGGAGAGGCAGGACGGTCAGCAGGGCTGGCAGGAGCGCGCTCGATACCGTCGCCGCCATAGCCGGGGCAGAGGAGAGGCACGTCGACGCCCCGCTGCACGAGCTCGCGGCGAAAGGTCGCGATCGAGGTCGAGACGCCGTTGACGCGCGGAAAGTAGACATCGGACAGATAGAGGACGGCCAGGCGGGATCGCTCCGCGCCCCTCCCGCCCTTCTCGCTGTCGCCAGCAGAGGATGCGGAGGCGATCCTTGGCGAGCGCGCAGGCAGGGAGGGGGAAGGCACAGCACTGAGGGCGCGGTGGGTCAGCCGAGCGCCAGCGTGACGAACGCGAGAAGAGCGCCGACGGCGGCGCCGGCCGCGACGTCGGTCGGATAGTGCAGCCCGAGGACGACGCGCGAGAGCGCGACCGCGAGCGTGAACGGCACCAGGATCCAGGCGAGGAGGCCGTAGGTCGCGAGCACGACGATCGAGAAGGCGACGGCGTGGAGCGTGTGGCCGGAGGGGAAGCTGTAGCGGTCGAGCGGCGCCGCGCCGAGGAGCACCCCGGTGTGGGCGCGAAACGGTCGCGCTCGGCCGGTGAGCACCTTCAGGGCTTTCGAGACCAGCGTCGCGGCGATGCCGACCGCCGCCATGCGCCGCACGGTGGGGAGCGCGGCCGCGCCGGCGAGCAGCGGCAGGAGCCCGGCGAGCGCGAACCAGACGAGACCGTCGCCGGCCTTCGACACGGCGCGGAAGAAGTGCAGCGCGCTTCGCCGCCGCTGGGCCTGCGAAAGGCGCAGACAGAGCCCCAGTTCGAGCTCCTGCAGGCGTGAGATGGCGGGCGCGATGCGCATCGTGGTCGCAGAGTCCTTTCTGTGCAGGGAAAGGATCTCCGACCGCGGTGTCCAAACGGTTGCGGCGGCGTGACGAAGCGCTGAACTTCGGTTTGGGGGCTACTCGCCCTCGAGGAGGGGCTCGAAGCGGCTCTTGTCCGACGCCTTCATGAAGGCGTCACGGGGGGTGACGATCTTGCGGGTGACGAGATCGAGGAGGGCGTCGTCGAGCAGCTGCATGCCTTCGCTGCGTCCCGACTGCATGAGATTCGTCAGCATCGAGATGCTGCTCTCGCGAATGAGGTTGGGCAGCGCCGGGGTCTTGAGCAGGATCTCGTGCACGGCGACGCGGCCGGCGCCGCCGGCCTTGGGCAGGAGAAGCTGGGCAACGATCGCCGCCAGCGAGTCGGCGAGCGACAGGCGCGCCTGCGGCTGCTCGTCGGCGGGAAAGACGTCGATCAGGCGATCGATCGTCTTGGCGGCGCTGTTGGTGTGCAGCGTCCCGAAGACCAGCATGCCCATCTCGGCCGCCTTGAGCGCCAGCGCGATCGTCTCGAGGTCGCGCATCTCACCCACCAGCACCACATCGGCGTCCTGCCGGATGGCCGACCGCAACGCCGCCGCGAAGCTCACCGTGTCGTGCCCGACCTCGCGTTGCGAGAAGACCGAGAGCCGGTTGCGGTGGACGAACTCGACCGGCTCCTCGATGGT
>JAGPDF010000172.1 GCA_018057705.1 Thermoanaerobaculia bacterium
CGGTCGCGTAGGTGCTCTGGTCGTAGGCGGCGACGACTTCGTCGGGCCTGCCGTCGGCGACCAGGTGCCCGCGGTCGAGCCAGAGCGCGCGGCTGCAGGTCTCGAGGACGATCTGCGCCGAGTGCGAGACCAGGAGGATCGTCACCCCGGCGTCGCGGAAATCCGACAGCGTCTTCTCGCACTTTCTCGTGAAAGCGGCGTCGCCGGCCGCGAAGACCTCGTCGAGGATCAGCAGATCCGGGGTCCAGGCGGCGGCGATCGAGAAGCCGAGCCGGCCGAGCATTCCGGAGGAGTAGGAGCGGATCGGCGACTCGATGAAGTCACCGAGCTCGCTGTATTCGACGATCGCATCGATGCGCTCGCGGATCTCGCGCCGCGTCCGCCCGAGGAGCAGGCCGTTCAGGAAGATGTTCTCGCGCCCGGTGAGCTCGTGGTCGAAGCCGGTGCCGAGCTCGAGGATGGGGGCGATGCGGCCGTCGAAGTGCATCTCGCCGCTCGTCGGCGGCAGGACTCCCGAGACGATCTTGAGCAGCGAGCTCTTGCCGGCGCCGTTCCGGCCGACGATCCCGACGACCTCGCCGCGGGCGACGGAGAAGCTGACCTCGTTGAGCGCCCAGAACTTCTCGTAGACCAGGGTGCCCTTGACCCAGTGGATGGCGTAGTCCTTGAACGAGGGCAGCCGCTGCTTGGCGAGCCGGTAGCAGAGCGAGATGCGATCGAGCGTGAGAACGGGCCGCGCCTGCGCTTTCGGCGGCGTCTCGGTCTGGGTCTGGGGCGTCTCGATCATCGGTGGCGGGAGGTCAGAGGTACATCGTGATGCGCCGGCTGGTGCGGCTGAAGGCGAAGGCGCCGAGCGCCAGGAGCGCCAGCGCCAGGATCGCCGCGACGGTGAGGTGGCTCGCGGGCGGAATCTTGCCGTAGAAGATCGGGTCGCGGAAGACCTCGAGGATCGAGCGTACCGGATTGAAGCGCACGATCCAGAGCCAGCGCTCGGGCAGGATCGACATCGGGTACATGATCGGAGTCAGGAAGAGCAGGATCTGCAGGACGACGCCGACGAGCTCGACGATGTCGTGGAACAGGACCGCGAACGGCGCGAGCAGGAGGCCCGCGCCGAGGGTGAAGACGGCCGCGATGAGGATCGAGACCGGCAGGAAGAGCATCGCCGGGCGCAGCGGGTGGCCGGTGACGACGAGCAGGCCGAGGAGCGGCAGGAGCGCCAGCAGGAGGTTGATGACGCCGGAGATGACCACCGCCACCGGGAAGACCGACTTCGGCACCGGCAGCTTCTGGATCAGCCCGCCGTTGGCCCGCAGGCTGTTCATCGACGTCACGATGCTCTGCGAGAAGAAGTTCCAGAACAGCAGGCCGGCGAGGACGTAGACCGGGTAGTTCTCGACGTTGAAGCGAAAAACGGTGCTGAAGGCGATGTGCAGTACGCCCATCATCAGCATCGGCTGGAGCATCGTCCAGGCGAAACCGATCAGCGAGCGCCGGTAGCGCACCCGCAGCTCCCGCTGCACGAGCTCCCAGGTGAGGTCCCAGTAAGGGAAGACGACGGCCATGAACTGAAGAGTCTATCGCGGGCCTCGCTCGTGCGAGGTCGCCGGCGGGCGGCAGCGTTCGCGGCACATCCCCGGTGCTCGGTCGGGACCCCGGTCGATCGGACGTTTCTACTTGCGGGCGGGGCCCCCCGCCACTGCGCGCCGGGAATGTGCCGCGAACGCTGCCGCCCGCCTACGTCGGTGAGCTCCGACGTAGCGCGGTGATCGCGGTGATCGCGTTGATCGCGGCATCGACCGCGCGCGCTTCGGGCGTGCCGCGCCGCTTCGCCAGCAGGAGCTGGCGCAGGCGGCCGCCGAGGAGCAGGGCGCGGCGCGCCCGGTGCGCCCAGCGCGCGCCGCGGTGGCGGCGCGCCCAGTGCAGGAGGTCGAGCCAGAGCAGGTCGAGGCGCTGGCCGTCGTAGCCGGTGTTCGGCGCTGCGGCCGGGGAGCTCGCCAGGGGACCGGGCTCTTCGGATCGATGCGCGCTCGCCAGATCGCTGATCTGGCCGACCGAGCCGCCGAGGTGGTGCACCACGATCCAGTCGCCGAGGACCCGCACCGTCCGCCCGGCGCGGGCGAGCCGCTGGCAGTAGTCGAGGTCCTGCGCGTAGTGGCGGTAGCTCTCGTCGAACGGTCCGACCTCTTCGAAGGCCTCCCGGGAGATCGCAAGAGCGGCGCCCGGCGCCCAGTCGACGGTGCCGCCCGTGAAGCCGGAAGGCGGCCCCTTGCGGACCCGGAAGCGCGCCCCGCGGCCCAGGCCGCTCGCCAGGGCGAAGAGCCAGAGATGGGTCGGGAAGGCGCCGCCACTCCACTGCGGCAGGCCGTTCGGGTAGACGAGGCGCGCCGCCAGGGCGCCGAGCTGCCCGCCCTGCCGGCGATCCTCGGTGAACGCCTCGCGGATCCGATGGTCGCCGCCCTCGGTGACCTCGGCGTCGCTGTTCAGGAGCAGAAGCAGGTCGCCGGTGGCCTCGGTGAGGCCGCGGTTGATCGCGGCGCTGAAGCCGCGCGCCTCGGGATTTCGCAGCCACCGCCAGGCGTGGCCGTCCTGTTCGCCGAGGCCGGTCCGGTGCAGGAGGGGGACGCCGGGGTCGGTAGAGCCGTCGTCCACCACGAGGATCTCGAGCGGCGTCGTCCAGCGGGCGAGCGCGGCGAGGCACTGCGCCGCAAGATCGGCCCGGTTGTGGACCGGAATGACCACCGAGAGCCGGGACGCAGGCGAAGGGGCGGAGTCCATGCTGCGGCCAGATTACGGGCGCCGGCCCGGCTTGGCAAGGAGGGCAGGCGATATGATTTCGCACGATGAGTCCGACACCACGTGAGCGCCGGTCGCGGTCCGCCCGCCAGATGGCCCTGGCGCCGGCGATCGCCAGGAAGGCGTCGCGGGCGCCACAGGGCCCGCTGGCTTCCGTCACCGCGCCCGGTCACCGACTGGCCTCCTGGACGCTCTGGCTGCTGCTCATCGCCGTGCCGTTCGTCCTCGACTCGGCGCAGAAGGACGCCTTCCGGTTGCCCAAGGCGCTCCTCGGAGAGACCCTGGCGCTGCTGTCGCTCTTCTTCCTCGCGC
>JAGPDF010000173.1 GCA_018057705.1 Thermoanaerobaculia bacterium
CTCGAGAAGGCCTGCGAGAAGCGTCCGGTGTCGCTGCGCCAGCTCGAAGAGATCGTGGACGCCGCCGAGAGCCTGCTGACGGAGCAGGAGGACCGCGAGCTCTCGACGAGCGAGATCGGCGCCTTCGCGATGGAGCGCCTGCGCGAGCTCGACCAGGTGGCCTACGTCCGCTTCGCCTCGGTCTACCGCCGTTTCGAGGACGTGGGCGAGTTCATGGACGAGCTGAAGACCCTGCTCAAGAAGAAAGGCACCGCATGAAGTCGCGGGAGAACCCGCTGGACGAGACCACCCGGCTGCCCGACATCCTGCCGGTGCTGCCGCTCAAAGACGCCGTCCTCTACCCGTTCATCATCGTCCCGCTGTCGCTCGGGCGCGAGAGCTCGATTCGAGCCGTCGACCAGTCGCTGGCCGAGAACCGGATGGTTCTCCTGGTGGCGCAGCGTGACGCCGCGATCGAGGAGCCCGAGCAGTCCGACCTCTACGAGGTCGGCACCGCCGCCTCGATCATGCGCATGCTGAAGTTGCCGGACGGCCGGATCCGCCTGCTCGTCCAGGGGGTCGCCCGCGTCCGTCTGGAGCACCTCTCCCGACCCGACGACTTCCCCCAGGCGCGCATCGTGCCGATTCCAGAGAGTCCGGAGAGGCCGGGCTCGCTCGCCACCCAGGCGCTGGTGCGCTCGGCCAAAGAGAGCATGGACCGCATCGTCGGCCTGGGAAAGGGCGTCTCGCCCGAGGTCCTCGTGCTGGTCGCCAACCTCGAGGATCCCGGCCGGCTGGCCGATCTCATCGCCAGCAACCTCGAGCTCGCGATTCCCGACGCGCAGCGGGTGCTCGAGACGATCGACGGCACCGAGCGCCTGAAGATGGTCACCGAATTCATGCTGCGCGAGATCCAGCTGCTCACGATGCAGCAGGAGATCTCTTCCCAGGCCCGCGGCGAGATCGACCGCAACCAGCGCGAGTACTTCCTGCGCCAGCAGCTGCGCGCCATCCAGCTCGAGCTCGGCGAGGAGAACGAGCTCGCCGAGGAGGTCGCGCGCTATCGCAAGCTGGCCGAGGAGAAGAACCTCCCCGACGAGGCGAAGGAAGAGCTCGAGCGCCAGATCCGCCGGCTCGAGCGCGGCCACCCCGACAGCGCCGAGGCGGCCGTTCAACGCACCTACCTCGACTGGCTCACGGGGCTCCCCTGGCAGGCGATGAGCACCGACAACCTCGACCTCGCGCATGCCCGGAAGATCCTCGACGAGGACCACTGGGACCTGGAGAAGATCAAGGATCGGATGCTGGAGTTCCTCGCCGTGAGGAAGCTCAAGGCGAACGCCCGCGGACCGATCCTCTGCTTCGTCGGCCCGCCCGGAGTCGGGAAGACATCTCTCGGGCGCTCGATCGCGCGCGCCATGGGGAGGAAGTTCGTGCGCCTGTCGCTGGGTGGCGTTCGCGACGAAGCCGAGATCCGCGGCCACCGGCGCACCTACGTCGGCGCCCTGCCCGGGCGGATCCTCCAGGGCCTGCACCAGGCCGGAACGTCGAACCCGGTCTTCATGCTCGATGAGATCGACAAGATCGGCGCCGACTTCCGCGGCGACCCGTCGTCGGCCCTGCTGGAGGTCCTCGACCCGGAACAGAACTCGAACTTCCGCGATCACTATCTGGGCGTCGCCTACGATCTGTCGCGCGTCCTGTTCGTCACCACTGCCAATCTCCTCGAGCCGATCCAGCCGGCCTTTCTCGACCGCATGGAGGTCCTGCGCCTCTCGGGCTATACCCTCGAGGAGAAGCTCGCCATCGCGAAGCGCCATCTGCTGCCCAAGACGCTGGCGGACAATGGCCTCTCCGACGCCCACCTCGCGTGGAGCGACGCCGCCCTGCGGCGCACGATCTCGGGCTATACGCGCGAGGCCGGCCTGCGCGGGCTCGAACGCGAGATGGCCAGCGTCTGCCGCAAGGTGGCGATCACCGTCGCCGGCGGCAAGGCGCGGCGGGTGACGCTCGGTCCGCGCACCATCGAGAAGTACCTGGGACAGCCGAAACACACCAGCGAGGACCTGCTCGAGCGCGACCGGGTCGGCGTCGCGACCGGGCTCGCCTGGACTGCGGCCGGCGGGGAGCTCATGTTCATCGAGGTCCTGGCCACCCCCGGCAAGGGCCAGCTCGTGCTCACCGGCCAGTTGGGCGAGGTGATGAAGGAGTCCGCCCAGGCCGCGCTGTCGTTCACCCGCGACTGGGCGGCGCGCCACAGCCACCCGGCGGAGTTCTTCACCCAGAACGACCTGCACGTGCACGTCCCGGCGGGTGCCATCCCGAAGGACGGCCCGTCGGCCGGCATCACCATCGCCGCGGCGCTCGTCTCGACCCTCACCGGGCGCAAGATCGACCGCAAGCTCGCGATGACCGGCGAGATCACCCTGCGCGGCGAGGTGATGGCGATCGGCGGACTCAAGGAGAAGCTGCTCGCTGCGCAGGCGGCCGGCATCCGCTCTGTCGTGCTGCCGAAACTCAACAAGCGCGACCTGGTCGAGATTCCGGCCTCGGCGCACAAGGGCCTCACCCTCCATCTCGTCGAATCGGTCGACGACGTCCTCGACCGCGTCCTTCTGCCGCTTCGCCCCTCGCCCCGGGCCCGGAAAGCGAAGCCGAAGCGGCCCGCGGGACGACCCGCTACAGGCACCGTGAAGGTCGCGCGCTCCGGCCGCAGAACCGGCGCGCGCCCGCGGTGAGCGCGCCGAAGTCCGAAGAGGGCCTCGTGGCCTGGCTTCGGACGCTCACCGCGCGACGCGGCTCCCGCACGACCCTCATCGGCGACGACGCCGCGACGCTGCCTTCCGGCGCGGTGGTCACGGTCGACCAGCAGATCGAAGGCGTGCACTTCCCCACCGGTCTTGCCCCGGCGGTCGTCGCGCGCCGCCTGCTGGCGGTCAACCTTTCCGACATGGCCGCCTCGGGCGCGCGCCCGCGCCACGCATTTCTCGCCCTCGCCGCGCCGCCGGACTTCGATCATCGTGCCTTCTTCCGCGCTCTCGTCCGCGCCTGCGACGGCTTCGGGGTCGCGCTCGCCGGCGGCGATCTCGCGGTGGCGAAGGAGCTCCATCTCTCC
>JAGPDF010000174.1 GCA_018057705.1 Thermoanaerobaculia bacterium
AGGTGCAGCGGGCGTTGGCAGACGCCGATGTCGTTGTCCGGCCGGAGGTCGGCGAATGGGGAATGCTCGACTTCCAGGCCGCGACGGTGCTCATCGAGCGCGGCATCGCCGCGGCCGAGGCCCAGGCGGGGCCGCTGCGCGAGCTCGCGGTGGAAACGGACGCCTGGGAGCGCCAGCTCGTGCGCCACCGTCGCACGACGCCGGAGATCGTCGTGCAGGGAGTTCGCGTCGAGCCGGGTCCCGGCCTGCCGGCGAGAGCGGTGCGTCGCGCCGTGCAGACCCCGGCGGGCAGGCCGCTCGACACCGCGCGGCTCGCCGAGGATCTCGAGCGCCTCTGGGAGCTCGGAGTGTTCGAAACCGTCGACTTCGGGTTGCGCGCGGCGCCGGAGGGGGGCTGGGATCTCGAGATCGCCGGACACCCGAAGCCGTGGGGACCGAACTTCCTGCGCACCGGCATCGCCCTGGCCTCCGACCTCGAAGGGACGAGCAGCTTCAACCTGCTCGGTGCGCTCACCATGACCGGGCTCGACCGCCGCGGGCGGGAGCTCAAGCTCCAGGCGCAGCTGGGCGAGCTCCCCGTTCTGACCGCCGAGCTCTACCAGCCACTCTCCGACGGGCAGATGCCGTTCGTGGCCGTTGGAATCCAGGCTGGCGAGAAGAAAGAGCACCTCGCGGTCGGCGAGTCGCGCGTGCAGTACCGGTTCCTCTCCCTGCGCGGCAGCGCCGATCTCGGGCTGGCGCTCGGGCGCTGGGGCGAGGCACGGCTCGGCTATCGCTATCTCGAAACCCAGAGCAGCGCCTTCGGCGACCGACCGCGCGGCCTCCCCGACCTCGATCGCAACGACAGCGGCATCACTGCCAGCCTGGTCCTCGACCAGCTCGATCGCCTCAACTTCCCGCGGCGGGGTTTCATCGTCGCCACGGACTACCACGAGGCGCGAACCTCCCTGGGGGCGGACCAGGACTATGAGCGGCTGCTCGTCCAGGTCGTCGCCGCGGCCTCCTACGAGCGGCACAGTCTCGTCGCGCTCGCGCACGGCCAGAGCGCCCTCGGCGGCGTGCTGCCGGCGTCGGAATGGACGGGGGTCGGGGGCCTCTTCAATCTCTCGGGGCTGCCGCCCGGCGAGGTCGTCGGCAGCTACGGCGGCAGCGCCGCGCTGCTCTATCTCTACCGTCTCGGCCGTCTGCCGAAGTGGGGCGACGGTTTCTACGCCGGCGTTTCGCTCGAGACGGGCAATGCCTGGCGTACGGCGGACGAGGTCCAGGCGAGCGACCTGCGCCGCTCCTGGGCGGTCGTCTTCGGCGCCGACACCCTGCTGGGTCCGGTCTACGTCGGACACGGACGCAGCGACGACGGCAGTGACTCGTTCTACCTCTACCTCGGCCGCACGTTCTGAGCTGCGAATCACGACCCTCCGGATTCAGGGCCAGCTCGCTACGTCGCCGCTCTCGAAGTCGTCGCACAGCAGGGCGGAGGGTGTGACGCTCCAGAGCTCCTCGCCGTGTGCGGCGTCGGCGGCAGAGAGCACGAGCTGCCCGGCGAAGGGCACGACCCGCTCGCTGCGGACGGCCGCCCCGCTCGCGTCGAAGGCGTCCGTCGGAGCCAGGGCGCCGCGACCGCAATAGCGAAAGAGCTGCAGGTCGCCGCTGCCAGGCGCGCTCTCGCCGAGGAAAGCGACAGCGGTGCCGGGGTCGACCAGACTCATCCCGTCGGCGACCAGGACTCCCGGAGCCGCGCGTTCGAAGGTGCCTGCGACGAGGCGCCAGAGCTCCGGGTCGTCGACGCCCGCGGTCGCGTCCTCGCCGGTCACCATGAGCCGGCCGCGCGCCACCCCGGGAGGACCCCACGGCCGGAAAGTCGTCGAGACCCGGGTCGGCGCGACGAGGCCGTCGTAGCGCCAGATCCGGTCGAAGAAGTCGGCGTCGCCGGCCGCGAAGTAGAGCTCGTCGGCCATCGGCGTGAGGTCGTAAGGAGCGTTGAAAAATTCGCCGGGGTCGGAAAGCACCTCGGCGGGAGGATTCGTTCCATCGTAGAGCCAGAGCCGCACCTGGCCGTCGGTCAACGCTGTGAAGACGAGCTTCGTTCCCCAGGCCGTCAGGAGATTGGGGAAGGAGCCGTCCACGCCGGGCGCGAGGTCGAAGAGCTCTGCCGGACCCGCCCCGTCCCAGCAGAAGAGCTCGAAGCCGAGGGCCGGGCTGTTGGCGCCGAAACAGAGACGGCCGCCGACCACCGCGAAGCGCTGGGAGTTGCCGTGCCCCCCCGGGAAGACGTCGACCGCCAGCTCGATGGTGGGTCCGGCCGGGTCGTACGACCAGACCTCGCGATTGCCGCTGGCGCCCCCCTGAAAGTAGAGCTTGCCGTTCCAGGCCACCAGATCGATCGGCTTCTGAGCGACGCTGCCGGGCACCTCGGTGGGCGGATTCACCCCATCGTACCGGTACAGGGCCCGACTCCCGGCAACCGGGCGGCCAACGAAGTAGAGCGCATCGCCCAGCACCGCCGCGTCCAGCCCGTTGAGCCCGTCGATAGCCCCGGCGGCCACGTCGGTGAGACGCAGCGCGGTATCGGCGACGAGCGCCGGCGCGCCGAGCAGGCCGAGCAGGAGAAGCCGTGTGAAACGACGACGATGCGACATGGAAGCCTCCAGGAAGAGAGCGCAAGGTTTACGGTCCTTCTCTGAACAGACCGACAACGGTCCTGGGATCGGGACAGAAGGGACCCGGCCCGCGGGCCGGCCCTTGGTGCGGCGCGCCGACACCCGTAAGCTCGGCGGCCTCCGCCTCCGCGCGACTCGCCAATGACCTCTCGCCTCCCCGCCCTCGCGCCCGCCCAGAGTTCGGTTCCACACCGGCTCGACGCCGGGCTCTGGTTCGCATTCTGCGTTCTGGCCCTCTTTGCCATGCCGATCGGATTCGTCTCGAACGACGGTCTGGGGCACAGCCGCACCTTCGCCAGCGGCGAGTGGCCGCTCAACCCGAACCACCTGCTCTTCGAGCCGCTCGGCGCCGGCTGGCAGAGCCTGTGGGCGCGGCTCGCACCGGGCCGCGCCGGAGTCGACGCCTTGAAGCTCCTGT
>JAGPDF010000175.1 GCA_018057705.1 Thermoanaerobaculia bacterium
CGGGTACCTTTCCCCTGCGTACATCCCCTGCCGGACGCGTCAGGCCGCGCGCGGATCGATCTCACGCTGGATCTTCGCCGCCGTCGAAATCTCGGCCAGGCGCAGGTCGTAGGCGACCTGGAGCGCGAGCCAGCTTTCGGCGTCGCCCCCGAAGTAGCGCGCGAGTCGCATCGCAGTGTCGGGCGTCACCGCCCGGCGCTCGCGGACGATGTCGTTGATCCTGGGCGCGGGAACGCGCAACGCCACCGCCAGCGCGTGTGCGCTCAGGCCGAGAGGCGCTAGGTACTCCTCACGCAGGATCTCTCCCGGATGTATCGGCCGCATTCCGTTCTTCGGCATGTCGTTTCCCTTCAATGGTAATCCACGATCTCGACGTCGAAGGCATCTCCACCCGACCAGCGAAAGCAGATGCGCCAGCGGTCGTTGATCCGAATGCTGTGCTGCCCCAGGCGGTCGCCGTGCAAAGCTTCGAGCCGGTTCCCGGGCGGCGAGCGCAGGAACTCGAGCGTTCGGGCGGCATGGAGCATCGCGAGCTTCCGTTCCGCCTGCGCCCGGATCGAGAGCCACCGGCGCGGGCACCGACCTGCGAAAATCGCCCCGGTGTCCTTGTCGGCGAATGCCTTGATCACAGGCAGAATGGTATTCCGTGAGACGTTTAACGTCAAGCGTTAAGCAGGCGGCTCCGCCGGACGCGGAGCTTGCGCCGAACCGCGATTGCATACACGATCCGGAAACGACCATGCGAACCCTCAGAACCCTCCGAACCCTCCAGGTTGCCCGCCGGCTCGCCGCTGTCCTCTCCCTCCTGTTGGTTGCCCCCGCCCTCGCTACCCCCTCCGACACCCCGCAAGAGTTGGCGGTGCCGCCGGGGGGCGACATCCCGGCTGAGTTCGAGGTCGCGGACCGGAGCTTCGACCATCAGCGGCGCGAGGTCGAGATCGCGATGCGCGACGGCGTGAAGCTGCACACGGTGATCCTGATCCCGAAGGATCCGCAGGCTCCGAACCCTCCCGGCGGCCCCGGCAAGATGCCGATTCTCCTCACCCGCACGCCCTACGACGCCGACAAGGCGACCAGCCGCGCGGCGAGCCCCCGTCTGCAGGCGGTGGTCTCCTCGGCCGACGACGTCGTGGCCCTCTCGGGTTACATCCGGGTTTTCCAGGACGTCCGCGGCATCCACGGCTCGCAGGGCGACTACGTGATGAACCGCCCGCTGCGCGGGCCGCTGAATCCGACCGCCGTCGACCACGCGACCGACACCTGGGACACGATCGACTGGCTGGTGAAGAACGTGCCGGAGACGAACGGCAGGGTCGGCATGATCGGCACCTCGTACCCGGGGTTCCTGGTGCTGATGGGTCTCTTCGATCCCCATCCGGCGTTGAAGGTCGCGGTACCCGTCAACCCGATGGTCGACTGCTGGATCGGCGACGACTGGTTTCACAACGGAGCGTTCCGCCAGTCGATGGCGCTCTACGTCTACGAGCAGACGGCGGGGAAGAAGAGCGACTTCGATTTCTGGACCGGTTCCTACGACGACTACAGCCGCTACCTCGCTGCGGGGTCGGCGGGGGCGCTCGGCCGCGAGATGGGCATGGAGCAGTTGCCGTTCTGGCGGCGCCTCACGCAGCACCCGGCCTACGACAGCTACTGGCAGGAGCAGGCGGTCGACCGGCTCCTCGCTCGCCAGCCGCTCACCGTGCCGACGCTGCACGTCGGCGGTCTCTGGGACCAGGAGGACATCTACGGTGCCCCGGCGAGCTATGCCGCGCTCGAAGCGAAAGACACGGCCAACGATCGCAACTTCCTGGTGCTCGGTCCCTGGCGCCACGGCGGCTCGAACGGCGACGGTCGCTCCCTCGGGGCGATCCGTTTCGACGGCGACACGGGCCTCACCTTCCGCCGCGACGTTCTGCAGCCATTCCTCGATAGCTACTTGAAGGACGACCCCAAGGGCAACCCGAAACCGGGCGCGGCCCAGCCTCCCGTGCTCGCCTACCAGACCGGCGCCAACCGCTGGCAGCGCTACGATCGCTGGCCGCAGAGCTGCAGCGCCGACTGTCCGAACCTCGCCCGCAAGCTCTATCTCCAGCACGGCTTCGGTCTCGGATGGAACCCGCCTGCGGCGACCTCGGCCACCTCGACGCCGGCCGCCGACGCCTTCGTCTCCGACCCGGCGAAACCGGTCCCCTATCGGCAGCGTCCGGTCCGGCCGATGTGGGCCGACGACTCGACCTGGGGCCAGTGGCTGGTCGACGATCAGCGCTTCGCCTCGGACCGCACCGACGTCCTGGTCTATGTCTCCGACGTTCTCACCGCGCCGCTCGCGGTCGCGGGCACGCCCGTCGCGAACCTCTTCGCCTCCACCACCGGCACCGACGCCGACTGGGTGGTCAAAGTGATCGATCTCTACCCCGACGAGGTCCCCACCCAGCCCGACCTCGGGGGCTATCAGCTGGCCGTTTCGATGGACATCCTGCGCGGCCGCTATCGCGAGAGCTTCGAGAAGCCTTCGCCGATTCCCGCCGACAGCATCCAGAGCTACCGCTTCTCCCTGCCGGCCGTCCACCACGTCTTCGCCCCGGGTCACCGCGTCATGGTGCAGATCCAGTCCACCTGGTTCCCGCTCTACGACCGCAACCCGCAGACCTGGGTCGAGAACATCTTCTTCGCCCAACCCGCCGACTATCGCCCCGCCACCCACCGCGTGTTCCACAGCGGCGAAACCGCGAGCTTCGTCGAGCTGCCCGTCGTCGGGGTGGAGTAGGGCAGGAAAAAGCGGCCCGCCCGGAACTCGGACGGACCGCGAGGGGTCGGACTGCTGGTCCCCAGTTGCGGGATCTAGCTCTTCTTGTCGACCGTGACGACCTTCTTCACTCCGTCGAGCGCCTTGACGGCGGCCACCGCCTCCTGACGCTTGGC
>JAGPDF010000176.1 GCA_018057705.1 Thermoanaerobaculia bacterium
TCAGGGCAGCGGAGTCGAGAAGACGCCGCCTCCCGCTGTGCCGACCCAGAGACGAAGGTCCGCGGCGCTGCCGCCGACGGCGAGGGCGCGGACGTCGCGGTGGGGGAGGCTCTCGCTCATCGAGGTCCAGGTGGCGCCGCCGTCGCGGCTGGTGAAGACGCCCCGCCAGCTGCCGGCGAAGAGCTTGCCGTCGGGCGCGACCGCGACCGATTCGACATCCTCTTCGGCGACGGCCGAGCCCGCTTTCTCGAAGCTCGTTCCGCCGTCGCGCGACAGGAACATCCCCTTCTCGGTGGCGACGAAGAGCCTGGCTGTCTGCGTCGGATCGATGACGACCTCGCGCAGATCGATGCCGGAGGGCAGGCCGCCGCCCGCTGCGACCCACTTCGCGCCGCCGTCGTCGGTGCGATAGAGGGCCTTCCCGACGACCGCGTAGACGACACCCGGTGCCGCGGCGCGGAGCAGCGTCACGTCGCCGCCGGGCAGCCCGACGCCCGCGGCCTTGAAACTCTTGCCGCCGTCGACCGACTTCCAGACCGCCTGGCCGGGATCGTCGTTCGACCAGGAGCCGGCATAGAGGATGTTCGAATTCCCTGGATCCAGCGCCAGGCTGCGAAACTGCGCCGAGGCGAGGTTGCCCTTGATCAGGTCGCGCGTCGAAAGCTCCTTCTTCGCGAGCTCCCGAAAGCTCTTGCCGCCGTCGTTCGACCGCCAAGCGCTCGAAGTGTCGAACGCCCAGACGGTCTCCGGCGACTGGCGGTCGAAGAGCAGGCCGTCGAGCTCGACCTCGTCGCCGTCGTCCTCGAACGGCTCGGCCTTCTCCTCCCAGGTGCCGGCGGCGTCGCGGCGGAAGAGGCCGGTCGCCGTCTGGACGAAGATCGTCGCCGAGGCGGGACTGGCGTCGATCCTCTCGACCCAGGCGGCGGCGAGGCCGGCGCTCGACGGCGCCCAGGTCGCGCCGCCATCCGCGCTACGGTAGATCCCGGCGCCCGAGCTCGCGGCCAGCATCAGCCGGGTGTCGGCCGGATCGAACGAGACGGCGCGCAGGAGATAGCGCCCGCTGTCGCGATCCGAGCGCTGCCAGCTGGCGCCGCCGTCGGTCGTGCGGAAGAGCCCCTTCTCCGACGCCAGCCAGAGGTGATCCGCCTTGCCGGGCTCGAAGCGCAGGGTGTAGATGTCGTCGGTGCCGCCGATGGGCACGGCGAGCGCGGTGAAGGTCGCGCCGCGATCGGCCGACTTCGCGAGATGGCCCGAGCGGCTCGCGGCGTAGACCGTCGCGCTGTTCATCGGGTCGACTTGGAGGAGATGGATCGGCGGTTCGAGGCCCGCTCCCACCGGCTTCCAGCTCTTGCCACCGTCGTCGCTGCGCGACATGTGCGCGGCGCCGCTCTCCTGGCCGCCGTGCCCGCCGGCATAGACGACGTCGGGATTCTTCGGGTCGACCGCCATGGCGTAGGCGTCCTGGCCCTCGACCCGGAAGTCGCTCCAGCTCTTGCCGCCGTCGCGACTGTGGTAGTGCAGGTTCGTCGAGGGCACCCAGATATCGGCCGGCCGCGACGGCGCGAAAGCGATGCGGTAGCCCACCGGATGGAGGGTCGACATCTGACCGGAGTAGTTGTCGGTCACGACGCTCCAGGTCTTCCCCTGGTCGCGCGAGCGCCAGAGGGCCGGTTTCCCGGGATTGTCGACACCGAGCCAGAGCGTGCCGGGGGTGCCGGGGTCGAGCTCGAGCCATTGGATGCGGCTGTTGGTCTTGGGCCGCCCGGCAGCCACCCAGTTGCGGCCGGAGTCGGTGCTGCGGAAGATGCCGCCGTTCGATGCCGCGGCATAGGCCAGGCCCGGCGTCCGCGCATCGAAGGCGACATCCACCACCGTGCCGAGGAAGGGGCCCTCGGAGCGCCAGGCGATGGCCTCGTCCGCCAGGGCCGTCGGCGGCAATGAAAGCGGGATCAGTCCAGCGACGACAACCAACGCAAGGATGGATCTTCTGGGCGGGAGCGACGGATGCATGGTGCCTCCTCGAAGTGAGCGTCGTTCGGGGAGGAAGACGCTATCCGAGGCGGCGGGGGGACAGGAAGGCTCGGCGGAGCTCCCCGTCAGAGGCAGTCGGGAGCGCCGACGGTGACGGACCAGTAGCAGCTGTCGCCGGCTTCGAAGTTGTCGCGGAAGAGGCAGCCGTCGACCGAGTTGCCCTCCGAGCAGTTCTTGGCGCGGTCGGTCGCGATGCCGGTGAAGGGGCCGAAGGCGTTGCCGATCGCCGTCACGACCCGGGTCGGGGCGACGTTCCCCACGGCCGTGCGCGCGTGGCCGACGAAGTTCTCGTCCGTGCCGCCTTCGTTGCCGATCAGGAGCTCGTCGCCGTCGGTCAGGACCGCCTGGTGCGGCGCACTGAGGAGAGTCGAGCCACCGCGGATCTCCCGCAGCCAGGTGGCCGTACCGCTCGCCGTCCTGGAGTAGAAGCGCACGGCGTTGCGGCCCAGGTCGACGACGATCAGCTCGTCGTTCGCGAGATCGACCAGCAGGCCGCGCGGATTGCCGGTGCCCGCGCCGGTCAACGAAAGCGTGCGCAGCGGCGCGGCATTGTCGGCCGCCGTGCGGGCGAAGACCCGGACGCGCGCGGTGCCGCTCGAGGCTGCGACGTAGAGCTCGTCGTGGACGAGATCGAGGAAGCCCATCGTCGGGAGCGTGAGACCGGTAAGTGCGCCCGTGATCGTCCGTGTCGGAGCGACGTCGCCGTCGGCGAGCCGGGGGAAGACGCGCACGGCTCCGGCCGCATCGACGACATAGACCTCGTCGTGAACCAGATCGAGAATCGTGGCGCAGGCGTTGACGAGCCCGGTGC
>JAGPDF010000177.1 GCA_018057705.1 Thermoanaerobaculia bacterium
GCGCGGTCGAGTGCCAGGAGCTCATCGGGTTCCGGCCCCGCGCCGGGCAGGTCGATCTGCCCGAGCTCGAGGTGCGGCGCTCCCGCGCCGCGCTTGTCACGACCGCGGTGGCGTGCGTGGTCGATGAGGATCTGCCGCATGGCGCGCGCCGCCAGCGCGAAGAAGTGCGCCCGGTCGTTGCTCGCCGCGGCCTCGTTGTCGACCAGCTTGAGGTAAGCCTCGTGCACCAGCGCCGTGGTCGAGAGCGAGTCGCGCGCTCCGAGCCGCGCCGCGTGGCGCGACGCGACGCGACGCAGCTCCTCGTAGACCCGGGCGAAGACCCGGTCGTACGCCGCGCGGTCGCCCTTTCGGGCGGCGGCGAGCAGCGCCGTGGTGTCGGCCGGGTCGAAGCCCGACCCCGGCCGATCGGAAGGCATACGGGGCACCGCACGTATTTTAGCCGTACGCGCTCCTGGCCCCCACCGGCCGGGGCTGACGTTCTGGGAGGAGAGAAGGAGGGTGGACAGGCACGGATTCCCCGGCTCCCCGCCCCCCGAAGAGGCCAGCCATGAAGCAGCTCGTCACCGCAATCGTCTTGGCCATCGTGTCTCCCGCCCTCGCCGCGGCCGCGGGCGGGAACCTCTACGCCGCCGCCAACGGTGGCTTCGACAAGGACCTCGCCGGCTGGACCGAGCCGATCACCGGCGAAGTCCGCCACGACCCGGCGGCGGGCGAGCCCGCCCCGGGAGCGCTCGCGGCGAGCGCGCCGAGCGGCAGC
Source organism: Thermoanaerobaculia bacterium (assembly GCA_018057705.1). NCBI lineage: Bacteria > Pseudomonadati > Acidobacteriota > Thermoanaerobaculia > Thermoanaerobaculia bacterium. The sequence continues at coordinate 758 of JAGPDF010000177.1, forward strand.
TTCTCGGTGGCGGGGCCCTGCGTCGCGGTCGCGCCGTCGACAGCCTATGCGGCGAGCGTCCGGGTTCGACCGGTCGCCGGCACGATCTACGTCTGCGGCCTCTCCTCCTTCGAGCACAGCGACGCGGCGTGCGAGAGGGACCTCAGCCCCTTCCTCGCGATGGCACGTCCGCTCGACGACGGCTGGCAGACGGTCACGGCGACCGGCGACACTGCCGCGACCACACGCTCCGTGCGGCTACTGCTCAACTGCAGCGGCGAGCCCGGCTTCGCGGTGCGCTTCGATGACGTCGTGCTGGCCGGTCCGTAGCACACCGGCACACGGAGCCACGCGGGTTAGCTTCCCGGTTCGTCGACGACGACGATCTCTCCGCCTTCGACACGCACCTGGATCACGGCGAGAGGCCGCGTCGGCGGCCCCGAGAACGGTCGCCCGTCGGCGTCGAAGAGCCCCTGGTGACAGGGACAACGGTAGCGCTCGATCTCGGGGCGAAAGCGCACTTCGCAGCCCTGGTGGGTGCAGAGGAGCGAGCGCCCCGCGACCTGCTCCCCCTCCCAGCGCAGCTCCACCGGATCGCCCCGGTGCAGGACGCGCACACGGCCGCCCGGCGGCAGGGCGGAGAGCGGCAGCCGGGCCGGCGGGGGGCCGACCGGTTCGGGCGCGCAACCTGCGGTCGGCACGGCGAGCCCCGAGGCACCGGCGAGCCCGAAGAGGCGAGCGAACGCCTCTCGCCGGGTCGCCAGGACCCTGGCGCCTGCGGCAGGACGCTCGTGGTCGCTCATGGGCGGATTATCGATCCCGACCGCGTACCGACCGCCGCCCGGCCGGGTGGGCGGGCGGGCGGGTCCGCGGGGGTGGGAGCCCGGCGTGCCGCCGGGAGTAAGCTCCCGCCACGATGCCGATCGAGTCTCCTCCGGTGCCGCGTGCCACAGGCACGACCGCGGCTGCCGCGACTGCCGGGGAATCCCGCCCGGACGACTCCGCTCAGCTCCTGCGCCTGTGCATCCGCGGTGCCGTTCAGGGAGTCGGCTTTCGCCCGTTCGTCTACGGCCTGGCGCGCGCGCTCGGCCTCGACGGCTGGGTGCGCAACGATTCGCACGGCGTCGAGATCGCAGTCGAGGGCCCACGCCACCGGCTCGAGTCGTTCGTCGGGCGGATCGCGGCGGAGAAGCCGGCGCCGGCGATCCTGCACTCGGTCGCGGTCGAATGGCTGCCGGCCACGGGACTCAGCGGCTTCACGATCCGCGAGAGCGCGACGCGGGCCGGCACGAGCGCCGTCGTCTTGCCGGACCTCGCGACCTGCGCCGAGTGCCGGAACGAGCTCTTCTCTCCTGACAACCGCCGATTCCACTATCCGTTCACGAACTGCACACGCTGCGGGCCGCGTTTCTCGATCGTCCTCGGCCTGCCCTACGACCGGCCGTCGACGACGATGCGCGGTTTCGAGCTCTGCCCGGCCTGCCGCGCGGAGTACGAAGACCCGACGTGCCGCCGCTTTCACGCTCAGCCGAACGCCTGTCCCGATTGCGGACCGCGCCTGCGCACGGTGAGCGCGACGGGCGAGCCTCGCGCCGTCCGGGGAGCAGCGCTCGCGGATCTCGCCACGGCGCTCGGCCAGGGCGAGATCGCCGCGCTCAAGGGAATCGGAGGATTCCAGTTGCTGTGCGACGCGCGCTCCCCGTCCGCGGTGACGCGTCTTCGCGAACGCAAGCGACGCCCGGCGAAGCCGTTGGCGCTGATGGTGCGCGACGTTGCCGCGGTCCGCGAGCTGTGCCGGCTCTCGCCGGAGGAGGCCGCCCTCCTCGCCTCGCCGCAGGCGCCGATCGTGCTGCTCCGCCGGCGCGAACTTCCCGGGCTTCTCCTCGCGCCGGAGATCGCGCCGGGCAATCCGCGTCTCGGCGTGATGTTGCCGACGAGCCCGCTGCATCACCTGCTGCTCGCGGCGGTGGATTTTCCCCTGGTGGCGACGAGCGGCAACCTCTCCGGCGAGCCGATCGCGATCGACGACG